>JAYZBK010000243.1:0-15688 GCA_036339295.1 Planctomycetota bacterium | reverse complement strand
GTCCGGGTGGGCGCGGGCGCCGATTTGGTCGTTGGCCACCTGGTTCCGGTGGCCGCGCGAAGGGATCGCCGCCCGCAGGGCGTCCGCCCGCTTCACCGCCTCGGCCCGGTCGAACTCGGCCTCGTCCTCGCCCCCCCCCCTGGCCGGCTCCGCCTCGCGAAGGGCGGCGAGCTCGAAACCGAGCTCCTCCATCACGGACTCCTCGAGGCTCTCACGCTTGATCTCGACCTCCCGACGAGAGATCTCGAGGGCGTGAAGGTCGCGGTCGAGCCGTTGGGCCTCGATCCGGGCGGCGGCAAGGGCCTCGCCCGCTCGCTCGACCTCCTGGGACACCTCGCCGAGGTTCCGGCTGCACTCGGCGAAGCGGCCGGTCATGCCGGCGAGCGTCGTCCGGGCGGCCTCCATCTCGACCGTCGCGGCCTCGATCGACTCGTCGTACTCGGCGATCCGCGAGCGTCGATCGTCGACGAGTTCCTTCGTTCGTTCGAGTTGCCGATCCATGTCCTCGGCGGCGGCGGACAGACGACTTCGTTCTCGACGAGTCGACTCCAGGCGGGCATTGATCTCGCCCAGCTGCATCCGGGTGGACGCCAGCTGCTCGCCGGCAGCCTCGAAGGCCTGCGTGGCGGCCTCGAGGTCCCGGGCGGCTCGATTCCGGAGTCCGGAGGCCTCGGCCTCCCGCTCGATCGCGACCATCCTGACGGTGTCGAGCCGGCGGCGTTCCTCCCGGGCTTCGCCGATTCGGAGTTCGAGCTCCCGGACCTCGGCGACGAGTTCGCCTCGCTCTCGCTCGATGCGGTCGATCAGCTGGCTCTGGCGTTCGATCGAATATCGAAGTTCGACCTCGCGAGCGCGGGCCTGCTGGAGCGACTCGCTCAGTTCGTGCCGACGGACCCCGCTCGTCTCGTGTTCGGCGTCGAGCCCGGACGCCTCGCGTTCGAGCACCAGTCGGGTGCCCTCCAGCAGGCCCGCACGACGGCCGAGTTCGATGAGCTCCGCCTTCCGGGACAGGAGTCCGCGGCCATCCTCGCGGCCGGCGGCCGCGTTGAGAAGGACTCTTCCGTCGCTCTCGAGGACATGCCCGTCCCGGGTCGCGAATCGCCTTCTCACGTTCCTCGCCGCGAGTCCGCGGGCCTCTTCGATCGTGTCGACGACGAGCGTCTCGCCGAGGAGGTGGGTGAGGATGGTCCGGGTCGCCGAATCAGCCTCGACCCGGTCGATCGCGAGTTGGAACGTCGTGCCGACCGCGACGGACGCGGGGATCGGGGCCCCGGTCGGGGTGGCGGGGGTTCCCAGCCTCCCGAGGGGCCGGAGCTCCACCCGACCCTCGAGGTCGGGGCGCCGGTGGCGCACGGCCATGGCGGTCTCGGTGCTGTCCACCACCACGGCCTGGAGATGGTGGCCGAGGGCCGCTTCGATGGCCTCGGCATCGGCCGAATCGACCGAGAGTCTTTCCGCGAGGCTGCCGAGAATGCCGGGCAGCTCGCCGGCGAGATCGAGGACCTCGCGGACGGCATCGCCCATGCCTTCGCCCGCGCTGGCCATCTCCTCGAGGAGATGGCGACGGGAGCCCACGAGGGTCAGTTCGTCGCGGTTGGACGCGAGGCGTCCCGCAAGGTCGTCGCGCTGGTCGCCCAGGGCGGCCAACCGAGCCTCCTCGCCCTGGAGCGTGGTCTCGAGTCGCTGGGCCGCGTCCCCGAGGACCTCGTGCTCGATCTGCAGCCGGTTCCTCTGGACACGGTGCTCGTCGAGATCGGAGGCGAAGGGGCGGAGCCGTTCCGCGAGTCGGGCCAGTCGCTCGTGGAGACCGGACTCCCGTTCATCGGCGCTGCCGATCTCGGACTCGCTTCGGATGCGATCCCGATCCGCCTCGGAGACGGCCTCGAGGGCTCGGGTGTGCGCCGCGTTCGCCTCGGCGCGGTTCGACTCGCCCGTCCGGCGGGTCTCCATCGCGGTCGCGAGGCTTCGCTCGGCGTCCGCCGATTCGCGGGCGGCGTCGTCGATCCGGGCTTCGACCTCGGAGAGCTCTCGCCGGCACTCCTCCAGGGAGGTCTCCAGCTCCGCGATCCGTTGCGTCTCTCCCTCGATCGCGGTCCGGGCTTCGGACTGGTGGCGGGACTGGAGCTCGATCCGCTGCTGGTTCTGCTCGAGCTGTCCCTGCGCCGCGAGCCGTTGCTGTTCGAGGCCGTGCTGCTCCTGCTGGATGCGATGCCTGGCGATCTCGGCGTCCTGCTTCGCCTGCTCCAGATCGGACAGGCCCGCCGACAACGCCTGGCGTTCCCGGTCGAGTCCGCCGAGACGGCTGGTCAGGCCGGCGAGACGTTCGTCGAATTCATTCGCCTGGTCGAGGACGATCGCGACCCGGAGATCGCGGCGTTCGGCGTCGAGCTCGCGGAATCGCCTCGCCTTCTCGGCCTGGCCCCGGACGATCCGAAGGCGACGCTCGGTGCTGGCAAGCTGTTCGCGGACCTGGACGAGGTTTCGTTCCGCGGCGTCGAGCTTCCGGGCCGCCTCGACCTTCCGCTGCCGGAACTTGGCGACCCCGGCCGCCTCCTCGAGGATGGAACGCCGCTCCATCGGATTGGCGAGGAGCATGGCGTCGACCTTGCCCTGCTCGATGATCGAGTAGGCGTTGGTCCCCACGCCGGTGTCGAGGAACAGTTCCTTGATGTCGCGGAGCCGGCATCGCTTGCCGTTGATCAGGTACTCGCTGCGACCGTCGGCGTAGAGCCGTCGAGTCACGGCGACCTCGTCGGTGTCCACGGGAAGCCGACGGTCACGGACCGTGGTGCGATCGACCACGACGTTGTCCCCGGTCGCGAGCGCCAGTTCCTCGTCGGTCTCGCCGGCGAGCGGTCGGTCGTGGGTCGAATCGTCCGCGGACTCCGTCGGAAGGAGCTTCGCGGGATCGGTGTCGGCGGGGGAGAGGTCGCGTGGCGCGTCCAGGCGAGGGTTCTCGAAGGTCAGGGTGACCTCCGCGAGGCCGAGCGGCTTCCGGGCCACGCTCCCCGCGAAGATGACGTCCTGCATCGCGGAGCCGCGCAGGCTCTTCGCGCTTCGTTCGCCCAGCACCCACTTGATGGCGTCGACGACGTTGGACTTGCCGCAACCATTTGGGCCGACGACCCCGATGATCGGCTCGTCGAACGAGAACTCGGTGCGGTCCGCGAAGCTCTTGAACCCCGCGAGAGTCAGTTTGGCAAGTCTCAACGCAACGACCTCCTGTCGTCTCCCGCCGGTCGTCCCTGGCCGGCTCGAGTGCGTGTCCCGGCCCGGAGACGCGATTCCCGGGCGGTCATCTAGGCACAGTATGGCGACCCTGCCCCGGCCGATCAACCGTGGAGGGGACATCGGGATCCTCGTCCTCCTCGGGCTCGGGGATGTCGCTCTCGAATTCGGGCCGATCCTCGGATTCCTCGAACTGCTGGGCCCGGACGATGGCGGCGAGGACCCGGTCCTGCTCGGCCTTGAAGTCCGCCTCGATGTACCCGTTTCGCCAGAGCTGGTGGATCGCCCCGATGGTCTCCCCGTAGCTCAGGCCGATCCCCGGAGCCGGGGCCTCGATGGTCGACTTGTGCCCGAGGTAGGCGATCAGCTCGGCGACGTCGGGGGAGACCATGTCGGTCTGCGGGGGCACGCCCTCGCCCTCCCGGAAGAAGACCTCCAACTCCTCGGTCGGCGTGTCGGCCTTCATGAGGAGACGGTCGCTCCAGGCCTCGATGAACATCGGCCGCTCCACCTCCAGCGCCTTCCCGAAGAGGACGATCCTCGGCTCCCCGGTCTGGGAGACGTAGATCATCGGGGTCTCGCTGGGCACGAGGTTGAGGGTGAACTTCTGGTCGATGTCGTAGGAGAGCACGATCGGGTCTCGACGCTGCTCGAGGGCCTCGAACGCGGCGAGGCGGATGTCGACGTCGTCGTGATCGAGGAGCGGCCGGAGCCCCATCTCGATCGCCGGATTGGCGCTCATCGTGGACAGGAGCTCGATCGCGGCGAGCTGGGAGGTGGGGGACCCGTTTCGAGCGAGGTCCACCAGGTCGGCGGTGCAGGCCGCGTCGTCGAGGGAGGCACCCGCCGTCAGGGCGGCGAGGCGCGGCCCCTCCTCGGGATAGTCGTAGAGGTCCTGCAGGATCGGGATCGACTTCGGGCCGACGGCCTGCCATCGCCAGCGGGCCTCCTTGGAGAACCCCGGATTCGCCAGCACGGAGCGCTTGATGGCGAGGGAGGTCGCCTCCGCGGCCTCGGGCCGGAGGGCGGTGTGCTTGATCAGCTCGACGAAGCTGCCGGGATCGTCGCAGTGGCTTGGCGGGACGACGATGTCGATCTCCTCGCCGCTGCGACCGCGGGCGGTCTCGTCCTGCTGTCCCGGTTCGCGGGGAAAGCGTGAGTTGATCGCGTCCTGGATCGCCGTCGCCCGCGTGTGGCTCGAGACCGCCATGCGGAGCTTGAGCGGCATCGCCTCGTTGATGCGGCCCCCGTCCATGATCCGGCCGGTCAGCCGGTCGACGATGTCCCGACCCTGGGCATTGGGTTCGGCGAACGGGTTGATGAAGATCGGTCCCTTGCCGGTCGCGAGGGCGGTCGCCTGTCGAGAACCGACCTGGAGCTCGCCGGGTCGGAGGTCGGCCGTGTAGAGGCGTCCGTTCTCGAGGCTTCGCGTGCTGGTTCCAGGCGCCGCGTAGACCCGGAGATCGAACGTCCCGTCCTCCACGCCGCCGGGCGGGATCACCCCCTCGACGATGACCACGGCGGTGCTGTCGGAATCGAGCATCTGCTCCGCCGTGACCTCCCCGAACCCCGTGGCGGGATTCCCCACGCCGCGGCGTGCCATCTCCTGGATCATCCAGGCGCGCACCGGGGCCGGCATGTCGCGACTGCCCGTGCCTCGCAGGCCGACGACGAGGCCGTAGCCCCGCACGATGGTCGGCGAGTCGCCGACGAAGACGGCCTCGCTGGCGATCGTGCCTCGCATGATCGGCTGGATGTCGATCTCGAAGTTGCGACGCTCCAGCGACGCCGGCCCGACCTCCCGATCGGAGGTCTCGACCATCTCGCAGGCCCCGAGGACCGCGAGCATGGACATGAGGAGGGCGATCCGGGATCGCTTCCCGGGGAAGGAGGCTGAAGTGGGCATCGAGGCGAGGCTCCGGGCGGGGACGGCGGACGCCCCATTCTACCGGCCTCCCCCCTTGTTCAGGGGACTCGATCCGGGTTCAGGATCGGGGAACACCGCCCGCGGCGAGCCGCCATCGCAGGCCGACCATCGCGATGGCCACCATCACGGCGGTGACCGCGACGGTCGTGAGGTCCGCGGCCAGCTGGGGGCTCATCTGGCCCAGCGAAGGGACGGCGTGGCAGGCGTGGGCGACGGTGCTGGTGGCGGCGTGGGTCATGGCGGGGCTCCTCAGGCGGATTCCGGGGATCGAGGGGGTTCCTTGCAGGTCCCGGTCTCGTTTCCGGGTAGCCCGGGGGTCGTTTCCCGTGACACCCCCCCGCCGCGAATCCGGCCGCCCATCGAAAGACCCCGCCTGGCGGGTGCCAGGCGGGGTCTTCGAGTTTCCAACTTCACGAACCGGGTGGGGACGGGCCTCAGCGGCAGGGGCCCCAGGCGGCCACGAGGAATCCGAGATCGGCGGCGTTGACCTGGCCGTCGCCGTTGAGATCCGAGGGGCACGATCCGCCACCGCAAGGTCCCCATGCCCCGATGAGGAGCCCGAGGTCGGCGGCGGTCACGGTTCCGTCGCCGTTGATGTCGCCGAGGCACGGCTCGTCGGCCTCCTCGATGCGGAGCGTGTAGTCCTCGACTTCGCCGTAGGTGGCCGTCCCGCAGGGGGCCATGGCGTCGAAGCCGCCGTCGTGCAGGCGGAGACGCATCCGGGTCTCGCCGAGGGGCTGGCCCGCCGGCACGGTGATCGTCACCGCGTACGGGCCGACCCCGGAGTCCTCGAACGCGAGTTCGCCGGAGTCGTCGAAGTCCTCGTCGCCGTTCCAGTCGATGTAGACGGCGAAGAGGTCGTCCACCCACTGCGGATCGCCGTTGACGATGTTCATCGTGAACGTCTGGCCCGGGGAGGTGACGCCGACGTCCCCGGTGTAGTCGGAGTACCCGGTGGAACCCGACGTCCGCGAGATGCCGAGGTCCGCGCTGTTGACCGAAGCGATGAACTCGTAGGTGAGGTCGCTGCAGGTGGCGGCACAGTAGCCGCCGCCGCCACCACCACCGCCGCCGTCACAGACGTCGAGGCAGTTCCGGCTGTTCCGATGATTGATGATCGAATTGATCGTCCCGTTCGAGAACGAGTTGGAGCAGGTGATCGAGGGGTTCATCGTGTTGCCGGGGCAGCTGCAGTGGAACGCGTCCCAGAGGTGGCCGAGCTCGTGCGTCGTGAGGTCGGTCGCACAGCCGAGCGAACCGCAGCAGTCGCTCTCGGACAGGCAGTACGCCCCGTCGTAGAGGATCGGGCCGCTGCAGCCGCCGTTGTTGTCGCAGATGTCGCCGAGATCGGCCGCGATGCCGATGGTGCCACCGTTGATGGATCGCCCGGTGAAGAGGTGGGCGACGTCCCGCGGGACGCCGGACTGGTTGTTGGTCCATTCGGTGATGAACTGGCAGAGCAGGGTCGTGGCGTCGCTCGACGTGTAGGGATCGCTGGACGTCGTCCGCACCAGGATCTGGGTGATCTCGTGCCGGATGGCGACCTGGCTCTCGTACTGCCCGTTGCAGGTGTTGATGATCAGCTCGACCCGGTTCTGGACGTTGGTCGAGTTCTGCCCGTAGTCCTGGTAGTACTCCCAGTCGGCGTCGCACGCCAGTTCGGCGCAGAAGACCGATCCACCGGCCATCACCTCGCTCGGCGGGGGCGGCCCCTGGACGTCGCGGCCCAGGAGCGGCGCCGGGGTGCCGCAGGAGCCGGCGACGGGCGGGATCCAGGCGTTGTCGTAGAGGACGTGGAGGGAGTCGTCGAAGCCGTCGACGAACTTGGCCACGGGCTCGATCCACTGGATGCGGTCGTCCGCCCAGCGGAACACGGCATGCAGTCCGTCGTCCAGGAGCGAGCCGCGAATCGTCGCCCCGGGAAGGCCGGGGGCCTCTCCGGCCACCGTCCGCGAGATCCCCGGTTCGACCGCGACCAGTCCCGCCTCGCCTCGATCCTCGACGAGCTGGTAGCCCGCCGCTCGGACGCGATTCGGGGCGAAGCGAACGTCGTGGGACTCGCCACGAGCCCCGACGGGGAGCGAGACGGTGAAGTCCCCGCCGATCGGGAGACCGGCGGTGGGGACGGAGACGATGACGGCATCCTCGAGACCGAGGAAGTCGATGACCGCCTCCCGGGGATCGGAGAGGTCGGGGGCATCACGGTCCTGGGCGACCGCCGAGGCGCATGCCGCTCCGGCCACGAGTGCCATGCACGCGGACAGACTGCTGATCTTCATGTTGAATCCTCCGGATGGAAAGGGACCCCGTCATAATCAAGGCGATCGTTTGGAAGGGCAAGATCTTTTCCTGAAACCCGTGAGCAGGCCTGCAGGCTGCCTCGTCGGAGTCGCGGATACCCTCCTCCCGTGACTGGATCTCGTCCGAGGAAGCGGCGTTCCGGGTCCCCGAGAGGGACTCCGACGGCCACGCCGGAGCTCGCGCGTCTCCGGGCGGCCCTCGCGGGCGTTCCGGAGTCCTTCGCCCGAGTCGTCCGGCGGCGGCTCGGAGGGATCGAACGGGCCCGGGAATCCGGCCGGGACATGCGGAAGGCGATCACCGCCGTCGCCCGCGACGTCGATGCCTGCCTCGCGAGGCTCGAGGCCCGCCAGGCCACGGTCTTCGACATCGGCTACGACGAAACGCTCCCGATCGCCGCGGCCCGGGAGGAGATCCTCGAGGCCCTCGAAGCGAGCCAGGTGGTGGTCGTCTGCGGCGAGACCGGGTCGGGCAAGACGACGCAGCTCCCCAAGATCTGTCTCGAGGCGGGCCGTGGATCCGCGGGAATGATCGCCCACACCCAGCCGAGGCGGGTCGCCGCTCGCAGCGTGGCGGCGAGGATCGCCGACGAGTTGCATTCATCGCTCGGCGAGGGGGTCGGCTATGCCGTCCGCTTCAACGATCGAAGCTCCGATGCCACGCGGGTGCGACTGATGACCGACGGGATCCTGCTGGCCGAGACGGCCCGGGATCGCGACCTCCTCGCCTACGACACGATCATCGTCGACGAGGCGCACGAACGAAGCCTGAACATCGACTTCCTGCTCGGGTATCTCAAGCGGCTCCTCCCACGGCGTCCCGATCTCAAGGTGATCGTCACCAGCGCGACGATCGATCCGGATCGCTTCAGCCGGCACTTCGGCGACGCACCGATCATCCGGGTCTCGGGGCGTTCCCATCCGGTCGAGATCCGTCACCGGCCCGTCGCGGGAATCGCCGCGGACGAGACGCCGGTCGAGGCGGTGGTGGAGGCGGTGCGGGAGATCGATCGGAGCGGCCTGGAGGTGACGGAACCCAGCGGGCGGCCCGACACCCTCGTCTTCCTGCCGGGCGAACGGGAGATCCGCGAGGTCGCCGAGGCCCTCGAGGCCGCGGGGCTTCCCGAGACGGAGATCGTCCCGCTCTACGCCCGCCTCTCCAACGAGCAGCAGGATCGCGTCTTCCATCCCGGGCCGCGACGGAGGATCGTCCTCGCGACGAACGTGGCGGAGACCTCGCTCACCGTGCCGAGGATCCGTGCCGTCGTCGACACGGGACTGGCCCGCGTGTCGAGATACGCACCCCGTCGAAGGGTGCAGCGGCTCCCCATCGAGCCCGTGTCGAAGGCTTCGGCGAACCAGCGGTCGGGGCGATGCGGACGGATCGCCCCCGGCCTCTGCCTCCGGCTCTACGCGGAGGACGAGTTCGAGACACGCGACGCCTTCACGCCCCCGGAGATCCTGCGGTCCAACCTGGCCAGCGTCATCCTCCGGATGATCGATCTGGGCCTGGGCGATCCGCGGTCGTTCCCCTTCCTGGAGATGCCCTCCGCCCGGCTCGTCCGCGACGGCTACGACACCTTGTTCGAACTTGGTGCCGTGGATCGCCGGGGGGAGCTCACGACCCTCGGTCGGGATCTCGCGAAGCTTCCGATCGATCCGCGAATCGGGAGGATGGTGCTGGCCTCGATCGACGAGGGGTGCCTCGGCGAGATCGTGGTGATCGCGGCCGCGCTCTCGATCCCCGATCCCCGCGAGCGGAGCGAGGAGGGACGCGGCTCCCTCGCCAATGCGATCCTTCGAGATCCGTCGAGCGACTTCCTGTCGTTCCTTCGCATCTGGAGGGCCTGGCTGGATGCGGGGCGGACCCGCGGCTCATCGGCCATCCGGACGTGGTGTCGCCGCAACGGACTCTCGCACGTGCGGATGCGGGAATGGCAGGACGTCCGGAACCAGCTCGGCGAGCTCGCCCGGGAGATCATGAAGCGGCGGGAGGGTGCGAAGGGGCATCGCGTTCCGGATCCTCGCGAGGATCCACCGGGCGGCGCCATCCACCGGGCGATCCTGGCCGGCCTCGTCGCCAACGTGGGGCGGCGGGGCGAACGGGGGGAGTACCTCGGCATCAACGGCGGCACGTTCGAGGTCTTCCCCGGGAGCGTGCTCCGGAGGCAGGACGCTCCGTGGATCGTGGCCGCGGAGATCGTCGAGACCACCCGGCGATGGGGACGGACGTGCGCCCGCATCCGCGGCGACTGGATCGAGCGGGTCGCCCCGCACCTCGTGCGACGCACCCACTTCGAGCCGCACTTCGTCGCGGAGACCGGCTTCGTCTCCGCCTGGGAACGGGTCACCTGCGGCGAACTCGATGCGGTCGAGCGACGGCGGGTCCCCTACGCCTCGATCGATGCGGAAGCGGCGCGGGAGGTCTTCATCCAGCAGGGGCTCGTGGCCGAGGGCATGAAGACCGATGCCGCCTTCATGACGGAGAATCGGGAACTCCGCGACGGCCTCTCCGCGCTCTCGGATCGAGGCCGCGAGGCGGGGCCGCTCGACGAGGACGCCCATGCCTTCCGGTTCTACGACGGCCGGATCCCGGCCGAGGTCCACAACGCCGCGGCGTTCGAGTCGTGGCGCCGTCGGGCGGAGCGACGGGACCCGTCGATCCTTCGGATGAAGGAGTCGGATCTTCGGGATCCGGAGGACGATCGCCCCGACGCCGCCTCGTACCCGGACGAGATCCCGGTCGGAGGGGTGGTCATCGGGCTCTCGTACCGGCACCAGCCCGGCGACGACGCCGACGGGGTCACCGCCCGGATCCCGCTCGCGCTCCTCGGCCGACTCGACCCCGCCTCGTTCGAATGGCTCGTGCCGGGTCTGCTCCTCGACAAGCTGGAGTCGCTCCTGCGGAGTCTCCCGAAGCGGATCCGGACGAGGGTGATGCCGATTCGCGAGACCGCGACCGGGGCGACGGAGCATCTGGCGCACGGCGAAGGACGCCTGCTTCCCCGGTTCGCGGAGTACCTGTCCACGGTGTCGGGACTCCCCGTGGGCGTCGGCGACTTCCGTCTCGACCTCCTCGAACCTCATCACTTCATGCGGTTCGAACTGGTCGACGAGCAGGGCGGGGTCCTTCGGGTCTCGCGGAGATACGAGGATCTCCTCGCGTCCCACCGGGACGAGGCGAGGGAGGCGTTCGAGGAATCCGCGACCCGCGGCGACATCGAGGATCCCGAGGTGGCGAGGCTGGCCTCGATCGACGATCGCACCAGCTGGGACTTCGATGCGCTTCCGATCACCCTCGAGATCAGGCGCCGCGACTCCGTCGTCCTCGCCCATCCGGCGGTCTCCGACGAGGGCGCACACGTGCGGGTGCGGGTCACCGACGACCTCGAGACCGCGAAGGCGATCCACCGCCGGGGAGTCGCGAGACTCCTGGCCCTCCAGGTCGACGACGCGCTGGCCCACCACCTCGAGCACCTGCCCGAGCTCGATCGACTCACGATGCTTGCGGCCCCGCTCGAACCGGGATCGGCCTTCAGGAGAGGGCTCGCGGACCTCGCGATCTCCGTCGCGATCCAGGGAGAGCGGATCGACCTCGCCGACGTTCGGGAGGCCTCCGGCTTCCATGGACTCGACGACACGGTTCGACGAACGCTCTGGCCGTCCCTCGAGCGGGCGTGCGACCTCGTGACCCCGGTCCTCCTGCGACGGCAGCAGCTCCTGCACGATCTCGACCAGCCCGGGCCCGACGCCTGGGAGTCGGTGCGGTCCGACGAGCGCTTGCACCTCGAGGACCTCGTCCCGCCCGGGTTCGCCTCCTCGATCGAACCCGGCCGCCTCGAACAACTCCCCCGATACCTCGAGACGATCTCGCGACGCCTGGACCGACTCCGCGGACCGGGGCTCGAACGAGATCGTGTCCGGCGGGAGGAATTCGAGGGTTGGAAGCGACTGCTCGTCGAACGGCAACAGCGACTCGACCGTCTCGGGCGGATCGACCCCGCGACCCTCGACTTCCGTTGGAGCCTCGAGGAATACCGGGTCCAGCTCTTCGCCCAGGAACTGGGCACCGGGCAGAAGGTCTCGCCCGCGATCCTCAAGCAGGCCTGGCGGGCGCTCGGCGGACTCTGACCGTCAGGACGAGCGGCCGTCGAGGGCGCGGCCGGCGGCGACGAGGTACGCCTCGCTGGGGAGACCCCAGGGGCGGAACTTCTCGATCGTGCCCCGCTCCTCGTTGTACAGCAGGCCGCGATTGGGGCCGAGCGTCGAGGCGGCGGGGGAGTCGATCAGGGTGCTGGAGTCGGTCGCCCCGACCTGGAACATCGCCTTCTGGTCGATCGCCCGCATGCCCTGGCGATCGACGCATCGCTCGAACGTGGCGACCGTGTCGGCCCACAGCACGACGTGCACCCCGTGCTCGGGACCCTCGCGGAGAATCTCCCCGAAGACCTTGTCGGGGGTCGGCGGACCCTCGTCGGTCGAGAAGCCAAAATCGTCCTCCGATCGACGGAGGACCCGGAATCGCTGGAGCCCGTGGACCATCAGCAGGATCGTGGGCCCGTCCACCCGTCCCTCCTCGATGCGCGAGGCGAGTTCCCGACCGATCTCGAGGATCGCGTCGGACACCCCGCGGAAGTCGGGTCGTTCGATCCGGTGGGGAAGGTGTCCGGCCACCGCATCGAGGTAGCCCGCGTTCGGATCGTCGGCCGTGGTGCCGTCGAGCACGATCGCCCGCAGGTCGTCGACCCGGTGGGCGGCGCAGCTCGCCAGGAGGGCCGCGGTGGTGATCGCGAGGGCCGGTTCGTCCTGCTGCCCGATCAAGGCGAGGTGGGAGCCGGCGAAGCGGCGAAGCGAGGCACTGGTGGGATCCTTGATGGCCACCGCGTCCCCGAGCCAGAGGGGAACGGCGGTCGGACGGCCCTCGGGATTCCCTTCGATCGCGGATCTCAGCAGGTGGTTGTCCGCCAGGACCGCGGGGGCGTTGCCTTCGAAGACGACGCAGGGGCGCGGCTCGACGCCTCGTTCACGCGAGAGCTCGGACACTCGTTCGAGATACCGATCCCGCGTCTCGTCGGGGAGCCAGCAGACCTGGAAGGGGCTGTTCCCCTCGACGAGGCCGCCCTGGTCGTTGTAGATCGCCTCGCCGGGCCGGGACAGCAGGCGGGCGGCCACGTTGTCGTCGGACAGGATGAGCATGGAGTCCTGCTCGTTGCAGGCGAGGGCGATCCGGACGCCCATCTGTCCCATCGTCGATCGGTTCAACGAGTAGGCCCCGCCGAGCGTCTGGGATCCGAGCAGCACGTGCATGCCGAACGCACGCCCCTGTCGGACGAGCCGGTCGAGCAGGAGCGAGGCGTCCTGGCTGACCTTGTCGTCGTCGACGAAGAGCTCCTGGAACTCGTCGATCACCAGGAGGACTCGCGGCATCGGCTCGTCGGGACGACGGCTTCGCCAGCCCGCGAGGTCCTGGACGCCCTCCGCCCGGAATCGCTCGCCGCGTGCCGAGAGCTCCTCGTCGAGTCCCTGCAGCACCGAGAGGCCGAACTCGCGATCGCTCTCGACGGCGACGGAGCGTGCATGCGGCAGCCGGTGGGCGGCGTAGGTCTTGAACTCGACGCCCTTCTTGAAGTCGACGAGATGGAACTCGACCTCGTCGGGCGAGTGCCAGCACGCGAGGTTCGTGATGAGTGCGTGGAGCAGGGTCGACTTGCCCGAACCGGTCTTCCCCGCCACGAGGGCGTGCTGGGCCGTGCCCACGCCGAGGGCGAGTTCCTGGAGCCGGGTGGCACCGGCCCGCCCGAGGGCCACGTGGAGGTCCTTCGTGCAGGACCGGGTCCAGAAGTCGTCGTCGGCCGGCGCGATCGTCTCGAACGGCACCTCGACGCGGCCGGCCTCCTTGGCGGCGCGACCGATGCGGTGGGCCACCTCGATCAGGAGATCGTCCGCGGGGCCGGGGTCGGGGTGGAAGGGAAGATCCTCGAACCCCTCGTCGTCGAAGACGAGGCGACCGTCCACCGACCGCACCTTGACGGCATGGCGTTCGATGTCCCCGAAGTCGAACTTCTCCGGCGGCGGGATCCGTCGATCCCGAAGCAGGAGGGTGAAGACGCCGCATCTCGGACCGCTCTGCACGATGCTCGCGAGTCGACGCGCGGATTCCTCGGTGAAGTTGGTCGGGAAGTCGGCGACGACGAGGAAGCGATAGGGCTCCGCGATCTCGCCGGCCGCCTCGTTGTAGGCGTCGATCGACGGGAACTCGTTCCGGAGGTACTTCTGGATCACCGTCTCCATGTGCTCGGTCAGGTCGACCAGCTTCTGCTCGATCTGGCGAGGCTCGGTCCAGATCCGATCGCCGATCAGCCCGGGCATCTCGTCCTCGAGATGCATGAAGCCGGCGAAGTTCTGGCCGAGACCCACCGGATCCAGAATGCTCATCCGCGCCTTGCCCGGCGGGACCGTCGCGAGAAGCCGCGTCATCACGCCGCGGAGGACGTCGAGCCCGGTCTCCCGGTGATCGGCATCGACGTCGAGCAGCAGGCTCGCCCGGCTCGGCAAGGAGATCACCGCGGGGAGGTCGAGCACGTCCGGGAGGTCGATCCCGAGCCTCGGATCCGCGGGCAGGCCGCCCTCGACCGCGGTCCGGTCGTAGCGAAGCGTCCCGATTCGAACGGCGGGCGGGGCGGCCGCCGGGGGACTCCAGTCCCGCCAGGCCGGATCCGTGAAGGGCGGGAAGAGGCTTCGGACCGCCTCGGTCCGTGCCTCGAGCGCCTCGCCGACCCGGGCCATGCTCGAGCGCCAGCTGGCCTCGATCTCCTCCCAGCGGGCGGCCGACTCGCGCTCCTGGGTCGCCACGGCCTCCTCGTGCCGCGCGGTCTCTTCTGCATGGCGATCGACGTGCTCGGCCTCGGCCGATTCCAGTTCCGCGGCCAGGGTCGATTCCGCCTCCGCGATCGCCTCCCGGCACTTGCGGTCGGCCTCCTCGAGGTTGAGGGGCAGTCGCCGTTCGATCTCCGCCAGCTTCGACTTCGCCTTGTCCCGGGCGATCGAACCGATCGGCTCGAACTTCTCGCGGGCGGAGCGGAGTTCCTCGTCGCGCGTCTTGAGGAGGGCCTCCTCCTGCTCGGTCCGGCGGCCACGAGCGATCTCCTCCGCGGCGGAGGCGGCGAGACGGATTCGCTGGGCCGCCTCGTCGTACGGCCGCCACGCGGCGATCACCTCGCGGCGGGCGATGAAGTAGAGGACGGTGGAGACCAGGAGGAAGAGCCCGAATCCCCCGGCCGCCCCCCCCCCGCGCGTCTCGACGTCGGTGTCGACGCCCCCGGCCGCGACGGCGAGGCCGACTCCGACGAGGAATCCTGCGGGCAGCACGAGGATCGGCCCGCGAAAGAGTCGGGGAAGGCGGAGGCGACGGAACCGCTCCGCGGATTCGGTCGCGACCCCGACCGATTCCCGGATCACGGAGAGCGGGTCGAGGGTCGCCTCGCCGCGGGTTCGTTCGTCGAGTTCCAGTGAGCGGGGCCTCGGCTGTCGATATCGCCGGGTCTCCCGCGTCATCCGGGTGTCGAGGTCCTCGAGCTCGGCGAGGGTCGTCCCGACCTCCGTTCGAAGTCGGTCGAACTCCTCCCGGGGCCGGGTCTCGTTGGCCTCGTAGACGGTCTCCGCCAGCCAGGTGGCCTCGGCGAGCGCCGACTTCGCGGCCTCCTGGTTCGAGACGAACTTGCGTCGAATGCGGATCCGCATCTCCTCCGCCTGCTCCTCGAGCCGGCGACGCGTGTCTTCCCGGGTCCGTTCCGCGGTGTCCACGGCGTCCTCCCGGACCGCATGGGCCGCCGAGACCCTCGTCGCCTTCGTCCCGTCGATCTCCTCCAGCGCGAGGCGGTGTCGATCCTCCTCGGCGGCCGCATCGGCCCGGGTGCCGGCGTCGTGCCCGGCGACGGACTCCGTCGTCGAGCGAGCCAGCGCGTCGGACTCGCGGCGCAGCTCGCCGAGCTCCGCAAGGAGATCCGGCGGCGCCTGGGGGGTCGCCATCGAGTCCTGTTCCTCCATCGGTCAGTCCTCCCCGCTCTCTCGGCGGGCCTGGGCGATCATCGCCTCGATCTTCTCCATCGCCCCGACCGTCGACCGGATCCGGAGCTCGATCGGTTCGAGGCGTCGCTTCTCGAACGCCATGGCCACGGGATCCCTCCAACGCTCGCTGGTTCGTCGCCAGGCGATCATGAGGTCACGGTACTCGCCG
>JAYZBK010000242.1:0-6738 GCA_036339295.1 Planctomycetota bacterium | reverse complement strand
GAACCCGTGGCCGTCCGGTCCTTCGACGAGTCGACCGCCTGGGTGCTGAACCACCTCGGCGACAGCGTCACCGTGGTGGATCTGGACAACGAGCGGGTGCTCGCGACCCTCAACACCGGCGCCGAGCCGGCGGACGTCGTCTTTTCGGACACGCCGGTCCGGGCGTTCGTGAGCATCTCGCAGGAGAACCGGGTCATGGTGTTCGATCCGGCCGGTGCGGACAGCACGCCGGTGAACGCGAACTGCGGGCCCGATCTCAATCGCGATGGTCGGGTCGACGGCCTGGACCTCGGACTGCTCTTCAGCGCGTGGGGCCCCTGCGGCGGAGGCGACTGCCCGGCCGATCTCACCGGGAACGGCACGCCGGTCTCGACGATCTCGGCGTGCTTCTCGCGGGCTGGTCCGACTGAGCCCGACCGGGCCCGACTGGGCTCGACGGGGACCCGGTCGGGTTGCCCGCCGACCGCGAGACGATCCGCCGGAGCCGGCTCGGCGGTGGAAGCCGAATCGCGGCCGTGCGACGGAGGAGGTCCGCGCGTGGATCAGTTCGTCGTCTCGGTGCGCTCGGTCAGGCGGGTCGTGGGGACCGGCCGCGGGTCGTCGCGTTCCGGGACCTCCGCGGCCATCACCGGCTCGGCGTTCGAGGAGCTCGAAACACTGGCCCGTCGCACGTGGCGGAGTCGATTCGCCGCGTTGTGGGCGGCGATCTTGTACACCTCGGCGAGGGTTGGATAGTTGAACACCGCGTTCAGGAAGTAGTCGAGGTCGCCGCCGAGGGCGATCACCGCCTGCCCGATGTGGATCAGTTCGGTCGCATGGGTGCCGATGCAGTGGACGCCGAGCAGTCTCCGGGTCTCCCGGTGGAAGATCATCTTGAACATGCCGGTGTCGTCGCCCATGATCTGGCCGCGAGCCGTCTCGCGGTACCGGGCCACGCCGATCTCGTACGGGATCCGCTCGGCGGTGAGGGACTCCTCGGTGTCGCCGCACATCGAGATCTCCGGGATCGCGTAGATCCCGTAGGGGTAGGAGGAATCGAAGTCCGCGGCCTCGATGCCGAACATCCGGCAGGCCGCGATCCGACCCTGTTCGCTGCTGGTGGCCGCGAGGGCGGGGAATCCGATCACGTCTCCTGCCGCATAGATGTTGTCGACGTTGGTGCGGAACGAGTCGTCCACCGGAACCCTCCCGCGGTCGTCGACCTCCACGCCGGCCTTCGGGAGCGAGAGCGGGCCGGTCACCGGGGTGCGTCCGATGGAGAAGAGCACCGCCTCGGAGACGATGCGCTTGCCGCTCTCGAGTTCGAGGTCGACCTCGCTTCGGTTGCCCTCCTCGAAGAGCTCCACCCGGGCGACGGCTTCCCCGAGCCGGAAGGTCACGTCGAAGTTCCGCATCTGGTGCATCAGTTCGTCGACGATCTCGCGATCCACGAACTCCAGCAGGCGTTCCCGCCGGTCGACGAGCGTCACCTGCACGCCGGCGGTCGCGAAGATCGAGGCGTACTCGACGCCGATCACCCCGCCGCCGACCACCGCGAGGCTGGATGGAAGCTCCTTCAGCCCGACGATGTCGTCGCTGGTGAGGATGCGCTGGCCGTCGCTCGGTCCGGTGGGAGGGGCGGCCGCCTTGGTGCCGCAGGCCACCAGCACCTGATCGGTCTCGATCACGCGACGGCCGGTCCCCTCGTCGAGGGCGATCCGGTGGGCGTCGATGAAGGAGGCCTCCGCCTGGATCACCTCGACGTCGTTGCGTGCGAGACTGTCGCGAACCACCGCCGCTTCCGACTTCATCACCTGCCCGACCCGCTCGAGCAGTTCGGACATCTCGGGCCGGCGAGTCAGATGCCATTCGCCTCCGCCCAGTCGACCGGGACCGACCGCCTCGATGATCGCCTCCCGAAGGGTCTTCGAGGGAATCGTGCCGGTGAAGGCACAGACTCCACCGACTCGTGGCTCCTTCTCCACGATGGCGACCCGCTTGTGCAGCTTGGAGGCCTGGATGGCGGCGGACTGTCCGGCGGGACCGCTGCCGATCACGACGAGGTCGTAGGTGTCTTTGCCGAAGCCCATCGGGACAGCGTAACGCGCCGGAGGAACATGAACCGCCCCGGGATCGGGACCGGGGGCGGCTGCCGACGAACGAAGAGTGGAGTTCGTCGCCTTGTCTCGATGGGGGAGGCCTCTCAGGGGCAGGGTCCGAAAGCGCTGATGAGTCGGCCGAGGTCCGCGGCGTCGACGATGCCGTCTCCGGACAGGTCGGCGGTGCACTCCGTCTTGCCGCCGTTCTTTGCGAGGATTCGAAGGCGATCGAGTTCGGACTTCGTTTCGAAGGAACGGTCGATGCATCAACGTGGCCGCCGGACAAGGCCGGCGATGAAGAAGCCGTCGAGGGCCGCTTCCACGGTTCCCTTGGTTCCGCCGGGCGCCCCGGGCGCGTAGCGTCGCAACCCAGCCTGCGCGTCCGCTGGATCGCCGGGTGGATCGAGAAGGGGAAGACCTGGAGGAAGCAGCGGGTCCAGCGGTTCGAGCGACAGGCCGTGCTCGTCTTCGCCGTATCGCTGGAGGGCCCGGGCGACCACCGCCTCGTTCTCCACTCGGCCGAGGGTGCAGGTCGAGTAGACGATCCGGCCTCCCGGCCTCACCAGCTGGATCGCCGCATGCAGCAGCGACTTCTGCAGGGATGCGAGACGCCGCACCACCTTCGGCGTCCATTCCGACCAGGTCCGCGGATCGTCGAGGTGGAACCGGCCCTCGCCCGAACACGGGGCGTCCACCAGGACCCGATCGAAGCCACCGTCCCGCGGTCCGGGCATGCGCTCGCCGGGGCCGATGCGCACGCGAGCTTCGACGCCGAGGGTCTCGAAGAGGGCCCGCATCCGATGCCCGCGGCTCCGACTGCGGTCGTTGGCGGTCAGTTCGATCGCCCCCGGAACCGAGGCGGCGATCGCGGCCGACTTTCCGCCGGGAGCGGCGCAGAGGTCGAGGATCCGCTCGCCCGGTCGGGCGCCCACGGCCCGGACCGCCGCGAGCGAGCTCGGCGACTGGAGGATGATCCGCCCTTCGGTCCAGGCGGGATGGGTCTTGGCCCGGGTCGCGGCATCTTCGTCGATCACGATCGCATCGGGAAACCAGGGAAGGGAGGGGCCGCGGATGCCGAACCGTGCGAGTTCCTCCCGCGTGGTCCCGGGGTCGCCCCGAAGCGGATTCAGACGAAGTCCCCGAAGCCGGGACCCGCGGATCCCCCGGCGAATTCGATCGGCGACTTCGGGATGATCCTTGAAGTCCTCGTCCACCCGCTCGAGCCAGGCCGCGGGCGGTCCGTCGTCCTCGTGGCTCCTCGACCCAAGCGTCACGGAAGTCTCCGCTCCGCATCCCGGCCGACGACCGTCTGGTCGTGCTTCCGCAGCAGGTTGGCCCGCCACCGCGGTGCGGTGATCCAGCGCGGACGCGCGAGTCCATGCTCCCACGCCGCGAGTCGGGCCAGGAGCGCGACGACCTCGCCGGTTCGCTCGGCGGACAGATCCTTCGTCTCGCCCGGATCCGCGGCGAGATCGAAGAGCAGGGTGTGGCGTCCCGCGACCCGGATCGCCTTGAGATCCCCGTCCCGAATCGTCGCGACCGGCCCGCGTCGCCAGTGCAGTCGTTCCCGCGGGGGATCGGTCCGGGCTCCGGCGAGCCACGGACCGAGATCGATGCCGTCGAGGTCCTCGAGGTCGGCGTCGGCGCGGGTGAGGATCGTGGCGTCCAGATCGAGCACGCTGAGCGGGGCGTCGAGTCGACCCTTCCGCCCTCCGGTCTCCCGGTAGATGGCCGGCACCCGGAGGCCCCCCTCGAAGTGCGAGCCCTTCATCCCGCGCCAGGGGCCGTTGTCGGAGCCGTTGTTGGTCGCTCCGCCGTTGTCGCTCAGAAACACGACGATCGAATCCCGGCCGGTGGCGTCGGTCGCGGCCACCATCCGTCCGCAAGCCCGGTCGAGGGCCGCGGTCAACGCGGCGCAGAGGCGCCGCCGCTGCGGTTCGAGATCGGCTCCGACCGAATCGAGGTCCTCGGGCAGCGCATGCATCGGCGTGTGCGGGGCGGTGAAGGATGCCACGAGCAGAAACGGTCGATCGCCGTGTCGAGCGATGAAGTCCACGCATTCATCGGCGATCAGATCGGTGACATAGGCGACCTCCGACTCCGGCCTGCGCGTATGCCGACCCGCGTCGATCCGTTCCCACGCGCGGTCGGTGGCGGTCAGACGCTCGTCGCCGAAGTACGAACGACTTCCGGCTCGGAGTCCGCGGAACTCGTCGAAGCCCCGGCGGGTAGGAAGGAACGCGTCGGCGAGACCGAGATGCCATTTCCCGACGAGTCCGGTGGCGTAACCGACCGCCCGAAGTCGATCGGCGATGGTCCGTTGGTCCAGCGGAAGCCCCCCATCGGCTCGCGGGGCGTTGCCGGGGAGGTTGTACTCGTGTCCGAACCGCTGTTGATGGCGACCGGTCAGCAGGCCCGCCCGCGAGGGGCTGCAGACCGATGCGGTGACGTAGCACGCACCGAGCACCGTTCCTTCGTCGGCGAGCCGATCGAGGTTCGGTGTCGGGAAGTCCTCGCCTCCCTGGAAGCCGAAGTCGATCCATCCCGCGTCGTCCGCGAGCAGGATGACGATCGAGGGCCGGTCATCGGCGACCGCAAGGGATGCGGACGGCAGCAACCCGAGGGCGAGGAGCACGAGACGGCGGACTCCGTGGCCGAGTCTCATGCCGACTTCGACCCGGTCAGGAGTCGGAGAATGGCGTGCCCGAGGTCGTTCCGGGAGATCGGCTTTCGCAGGATCTCGTCGATCCCCGATTCGGCGGCCGAGTCGATCGCGTCCTCCCCGTAGCCGGTGATGAGGGCGATCGCCCCGTCGAATCCGTCGGCCCGGAGTCGTCGGGCCAGTTCCAGTCCGTCCATGCCGGGCATGCTGAGATCGCTGAGCACGAGATCGGGGTGGCATCCCGCCGCGATCTCCAGGCTCGAGGGGCCGTCCGGGGCGGAGAGGACCTCGTAGCCGAGCGATCCGACCAACGCCTCGGTCGTCGATCGAACCATCGCGTCGTCGTCGACCACGAGCACGCATCCGGTGCCGGCCTCGGGATCGGCCTGCAGGTCCGGTCGGTCGTCGGACCGGCCCGCTTCGATCTCGACCCGCGGGAGTCGGATGTGGAAGGCGGAGCCCTTCTCGAGTTCGCTCCAGACCTCGATGTCGCCGCCGAGCTCCGTGGTGACTCGATGGACGATCGTGAGTCCGAGTCCCCGCTCCGAACCGCTTCGACGGGTCGTGAAGAACGGATCGAAGAGACGCGAACGGATCTCCTCCGGCATCCCGATGCCGTTGTCTCGAACCTCGATCGTCACCGTCTCGTCGGCCGGAGTGTGGTGGAGTCCGATCACCACTTCGCCGTCGCGCTCGCCCACCGCGTGAAGCGCATTGGTGAGGAGATTCTGGATGAGTCGAAGGATGGCGGTCCGATCGCCGAGCACGCCGGCTCTCCGGTCCCGGATCTCGGTCTCCAGCCGAACCCCCGGTGGAATCGCCGAATTCAGCAGGGTCACCGCCTCCTCCACCACCTCCGAGAGGTTGGTGAGCTCGTCGGTGGCGACCCGGCGGCGAGTCAGCAGCAGCACCTGTTCCACGAAGTCCCGGCCACGCTCCGCGGCCAGCTGGATGTCGAGCAGGCTCTTGCGGCGGTCGGGATCGGATTCGTCCCGGGCGAGATTCGAAGCCAGTCCGAGCACCGGCATCAGGAGGTTGTTGATGTCGTGGGCGACGCCGCCGGCGAGCTGCCCGAGGGCATCCATTCGTTGCGACTGCGTGAGGCGCTGTTCGAGTCGATCGCGGGCGATCTTCGCGGCCAGCGGCTCCGCGAACGCTCGGAGGGCCGCGATGGAGTTCGCGTCGTGCACTCGACCCTCGGTGCCGTCGATGACGAGCAGGATGCCGACCAGGTCCTCGCCCACCATGACCGCCACCGCAGCCCACGGCTCGGCGAGACGGGAATCCGTGACCTTCAGGGGGGGCGGCAGCACGACGCCGTTCCCGGTGAGGCCGGTGTGGTCGTTCTCCTGCACCGCCGCGACGAAGGCCGCGGGGAATCGCGGGGCATGGTCGTCGCCCACCACGTCGCCCTGAGGATCGATGAAGAACGCCGAGGCGGCTCCGAAGGCTCGATGGATCGTGTCCAGCAGCTCCCGGAGAACGTCCTCCCAGCGTCGCGCCGCGAGCAGACGCTCGGCCGCGTCCCCGGCCGCGATCAGGATCTTGTCGCGGGTCTCCCGGCGCCGCTGCTCCAGCAGTCGGCTCCAGGTCAGGCCGGCGATGTCCGCGAGGAATTCCAGACCCTCAACGTGCGCCTCCCCGAAACTTCCCGGCTTGGACGAGGCCAGCCCGAGCGTGCCCACGATCTCGCCCCCCGAATTCACCGGCAGATAGCAGCGACTACGGATCTCCACTCTCCGGCGGGGCGAGGTGGTGCTCTGGTTCGTCGGGTCGGCTCTCGTGTCCTCCACCACGATCCGCTCGCCGCGTTGGATGACGCGGCCCGGGTGCCGCTGCCAGGCGGTCCGTTCCGCTTCCTGGATCTCGTCCGCCTCCAGCCCCCGGGATCCGACGAGCCGCAGGTGGAGGGAGACCGGGTCGCGGAAGTAGATCCCCGTGAACTCGATGTCGAAGAGCTGGGCCGCGAGATCGTTGATCGCCAGACCGAGATCCGTG
>JAYZBK010000241.1:0-42308 GCA_036339295.1 Planctomycetota bacterium | reverse complement strand
CGGCCGCGGGATCTCGCCCGGTCGACGGGGGCGGTAGAGGTTGAGGACGAAGTTCAGGACGATCTCCGCCGCGACCAGCAGCATGTAGATCGCGAGTCCGAACGACACCCCCTCGATGACGTCGGTGTTGTCGAAGAAGGTGAACGCGATGCCCACCGCCACGGCGAGCAGCACGATCGCGTTGCCGACCATGTGCCCGGCACCACCTCGAAGGTTCGCCCAGGCGGGACGCGCGGCCATGCCGGCCACGAACCGGGAGAAGATGAACGCCACCAGGGCCATGCCGAGGGCGATGGCCAGCTGCCAGCCGGAGTTCACGCCCACCGAGAACGCGGAGACGTTCAGCTCGGTGTTGTCCTGCGCCCCGAACCACGCGAGCGTCGTCCAGCCGAAGAGCACCAGCAGGCCCGCCAGCAGCAGGCTCGCCGCGGGCATCAGCCAGGTGTGCATCTGCCGGAGCCGCCGCGAGGCGACGTCGGTGTCGCCCTCCTCGAAGATCCCCGCGTCGCCTCCCCGTTCGGCGGCGAGTTCATCCCGTTCGAGGGCCTCGAGCCGCTCGAGCCGGTGCTGGTGGAAGACCACCACCAGCGAGATCCAGACGATCGTCCCGCAGAGGATCGGCATGCTGGCGATCGTGAAGGCGGACACCCCGAACAGGACGCCGTAGATGAGCGTCACGAGTCCGATGCCCAGCTGGAGGAGCAGCCCGAATCCGGCAACCCTGGTGGCCTGCTGGTAGGCGAGTTGGTCGGTGCGCATGCGATTCGATCCGCGAGGTCTTCTTGCTTGTCTCGGCGAGCGGTCGCCGTCGGTCTCGAGCAGCGCGACGACCCGGAAGGGCGAGCTCGATTCCCGCGAACCGGTCCGACCGGCTGGCGGGGATGCTCGAGGCCGTCTCACGAACCCGGACCTCCCGGTCCACGGACCGGGGGATCGAACCGGGCGGCTCAGGTGGAGTACGATGAGACCGTCCGCAGGTTCGTTTCGCTGCGGCGGATGATACCCGCGGGAAGGGGCGACCGTCCGAAGGACGACCGTCCCCGCCCCCCCGAGCACCCCCCGAGCCCCGGACCGGAATGGCGACTCTCGAACAGCTGCTGGCGATCGCCCGGAACACGCTCTTCGAGAGCATCCGGCAACCGGTCCTCCTGGTCGTCCTCGTGGCCTGCGGGCTCCTGGTCGTCCTGAGCAACCCCTTCAGCGCCTACACCCTGACCGACGACAACCGGATGTTCGTCGACATCGGGATGTCCACGATCTTCATCGGGGGCGCGGTGCTCGCCGCCTTCGTGGCGACGAACGTCCTGACGCGGGAGATCGAGAACCGCACGGTGCTCACGGTGGTCTCCAAGCCCGTCTCCCGGGCGATCTTCGTGCTCGGGAAGTTCCTCGGGGTGGCCGGGGCCCAGACCATCGTCATGGTCTTCCTCTCGATCCTCTTCATGCTGGTCGAGATCCACGGGGTGCGGGAGGCCGTGGCGGATCCATGGCACCTTCCGGTCATCATCCTCGGAAGTGGCGCCGTCCTCCTCGGGGTCGGTGCCGGCATCTGGTGCAACTACTTCTACGGCTGGGTGTTCTCGAGCACGTTCATCGTCCTCACGACCCCGCTCCTCGTCCTCGCCTACGGCCTCTGCCTGATCCTCGGCCCCGACTTCTCCCCGCGGCCCCCGCAGCTCGCGTTCAAGGGCGATCTCTGGGTCGCCATCCTCGTCCTCTTCGTCGGCGAGTACGTCCTGACCGCGATCGCCCTCGCCGCCAGCACCCGGCTCGGCCAGGTGCTCACCCTCGTGACCACCGTCGGCTTCTTCGTGCTCGGGCTCCTGTCCGACTGGATCCTCGGACGCCGGCTCGCGGTCATCGACGAGACGATGGCGGCGCTGGTCGATGCCGGCGGGACCGCGGACTTCGCCCTGCGAGCCGAACAGACCGGCCTGCAGGTCGCGTACTCGATCATCCCGAACTTCCAGGTCTTCTGGCTCGCCGACGCGATCACGCAGGACGCGTCGATCCCGCTGGACTACCTCGCGACCACGATCCCCTACGGCCTCTCGATGATCGTCGTCGCCCTTGCGGTGGCGGTCGTCCTCTTCCAGCGACGCGAGGTCGGCTGACCCGCCGGGCCGATGGCCCCGGGGCCCGGGATCACTCCCAGCCCGCGGAATCCACGAGACGCTTCCTCGAGGTGAGGAAGAAGCCGAGGAACACCGGATAGACCAGCGGGAGGAGGCCGGTGGTCAGGATGCCGATCCGGCTGTCGCGCCGCAGGTCCTCCGGGGTCTTGGCGAGTCCCAGCGACTCGAGGGAGGCGGGATCGACCGCCTGGCCGTTCTCGCGGAGGAGATCGACCGTGGCGTCCTGGATGCGGGACTGCAGGTCGACGTTGCTCTCGATCGTGAGGAAGCCGATCACCACGCCCGTGACGGTCAGGAGGATCGAGGCGACGATCCACGTCTTGAGGAGCCGCATCGCGGAGGCCCGCCGGCCGATCATCGCGATGCCTCCCGACGCCAGCAGCAGCGCGAAGACGATGCCGAGGCCGGAGACGGCGAGGGACGCCGCCACGACGGCCGGGGGGAAGCTGATCCCGCCCTCCACCTCGATGCCCGCGAGCCGGAGCCCGACGTCGGAGAAGAAGAGGCCCGCGATCCCGCAGCCGTTGCCGAGGATCGAGAGGCCGGCGTAGAGCAGGGCCGTGACCCCGATCACGGTGGGCCACGTGACCCGCTTGTCGTCGAGGTCGTCGGGAGGAAGCACCGACGGCGCCGACGGCCCTCCGTCCGCGGGAAGGTCTTCGGCGCCGTCGGCTTGTTCTTCGCTCGGGTTCAACGTCGCGTCAGTTTCGCTGCCGCGCCCGGGCCCGTCGCTCCCGTTCGATCGTGCGGCGGAGTTCGTCCTTGCTGCCGCCGGGCCGGTTGAGATCCCACATCATCATGGGCTCGCAGCGGTTCCACCAGACCAGGAGCTCCTCGAGCAGGGCGAGACGCCGCTCGGGACGGAGCTGGAGATCGCGATTGATTCGCCGAACGTCGTTCTTGCAACGCTCGCACAGTCGATGCCAGTCCTCGTGGATCTTGCGACCACGATCGGAGATCTCGTACCACTCGTCGAGATCGAGCAGGGCCGCAAGCTGCTCCTCGGTGTCGGCGATGCCGTCGATGTACCCGCTGTCGAACGCGTTGTCCGCGTTGAGGGTGAGGACCTGCCGCTCGTTCGAGATGTGGTGCTCGCCCCGCATGTCGGGGTACCAGGTGATCTTCCCGGTCTCCGGATCCTTGTCGTAGCTCGCCATCTTGGTGCGGGTGACCATGCACTCCGCGGGGATGCGGCTGCGTCCGCCCGCCTCCGCGACGTCGCCGAAGTCCTTGACCCAGGCCGCGAGCTGCGCGCCCTCGATCGACTTCGTCCCCGCGAACATGACGGCCGAGCCCATGGCGCCGACCTTCTCGAAGTAGATCTCGTCGCAGTGGAGGGCGGTGAAGGCCCCGGCCGAGATCGCCTTCTTGATCCACGCGATGACGCGATGCCGTCGCTTGATCTCCATCAACGTCTCGTGGATCTCGTCGCCCTCGAGCACGAGGCCGCCGGGCGAGTTGATGTGGAGGACGATGATCTGGCCGGGCCCGTACTTGTCCGCCTCGGCCGCGATCTGCTCGATCGACTCGTGGCGGGCGAGCGTGCCGACCTGCCCCTCCCAGGGGAGGAAGAAGACGCCGGGCTTCGGTGCGACCAGGAGACCGTCGGCACCCTGGCGGGGCGCGAGATCGCGGACCTCGTCGACGTCCTCCTCGCCCGACGGGTCGATCACGGGGCGATCCTCGATCACCACCGGAGCGTCGCCGCTCGCGGACATGCGGACGATGTCGGACTCGAAGATCGCCTTGGTCGCCTCTCCGCCGGCGATCTCGCCGCGGACGGCGATCAGGCGGAACGGCGCCGTTCCGTTCACCTCGACGAGGTTGCCGGTCATCGTCTGCTCGACGCCGTTCTCGACGAAGACGACCGTCACGGCCGCCCCGTCGTCGCCCCGCCAGCTCGAGCCGTTGGAGAACTGGAACTCGTGCTGGTCGGCGATGGCGGTGACGCCGACCGACGCGAGGAACGCGAAGGCGGCGAGGGAGGTGAGGAATCGAGGCATGGTCATGTCGAGTCTCGGCTCGTGATGGGTCTGGTGAACGAACGAACGAATCGGTCGGGAGCCTGGATCAGGGGCCGAGGCCGCCGCCGACGCCGCCTCCACGACCGCCGCGGCCACGGTTGCGGCTGTTCCGCCGGTTCTCGGCGATCTGTCGCTTCATGACCTCGATCTGCGTCTCCAGCTGGAAGAGATCGATGCCGTAGTCGGCCTGGAGCCGTGCCGCGACCGCGGGATAGCGTCGCCCGGCGGCCAGGACCTTCTCGAGGGAGTTCTTGGCCGAACCGAGATCCGCCAGGGTGCCCCCGGCCTGTCGGTCGCGGGCGTCCTTGAGCCAGGAGGCGCATCGGTCGAAGGTGCGGCGCCAGGTCTCCTTGTAGTCCTCGACGATCTCGACGCCCGAGTCCGCGGTCTCGTACTCGCGGAAGCCGAGGAGGAACATGAGGTCGTCGAGGTCCTGCACGGTGCCCCGGGAGAGCATGACCTGCTCGGCGGAGTCGTTGTCGAACCGGGCCACGGTCTTGTCGTTGCTGTCGATCGTCCAGACGGTGCCCTGGAGGTCGTTGGACCAGACGACGTCCCGACCCTCGAACTTCACGCCGAGGTTGTGCTCGGGCTCGATCATCGCCCTCGACAGCTCGAGCGGGAAGCCGCCGGCCTGCGGGAAGCCGGTCGCGATGCCGACCCACGCGGCGTACATCTTCTCGCGGACGTCGGGGTCCTGCCAGCCCTGGGCGAACCGCTGGACGGTGTTGATGCCCTCGAGTCTCGCGCCGTCGGACATGTAGATCTCGGGCCACGACATCGCGAGCAGGCTCGAGACGCCCACCGCGTCCTCGATCCACATGATCTGTCGGGTGTGCTTGTCGACGGGAAGCTCGGTCTGGAGCTCCATCATGAGGTCGCGATAGACCTCCATGTTCTGCCACATCCCCGCCTCGCTGCGGTCGTCGTTCTGGATGTGGAAGTTCTTGTCGTAGTCCGCGGACGCGAGCTTGAAGATGATGTAGTCCGGCTTCACCTCGTTCGCATCCTTGATCACCTCCTCGTAGATGGAGGGATGGATGTCCGTCCCCATCTGGCCGGAGAGCGGGATGACGTAGACGACCGGCGAGCGATCGGAGGTCTCGGCGGCGGTCGCCGGGAGTCCCGCGACGAGGGCCGCGGTGGCGATGCCGAGCGTGGAGGTGTTGGACATGTCGGTGGGTCCTTGGGCGCCGAGGCGCGCGAGTCATCGATTCGATCGGGACCGATCGGGCCGGAACGGGGAGCGTGCCGGCATCGAATCCCTTGCGACACTGAAGCCGCCGACCGCGAGAATATCAAGTATCGAGCGAGAATCGCCGCCCGGTCGCGACCGAGGACCCCCGGGCCCCCGTCAGTCCACGTCCCGGGCGGCCCTCCCGAGGGCGAAGCGCAAGGCCTCCTCGCGATCATGCACCCGACCCTCGAGCTGGGCGTCGTAGGTGGCCTCCAGCACCGCCTTGAACCCGGGCCCCGGGACGAGGCCGGCCTCGACCAGGTCGTCACCGCCGATAAACGGCACGGGAGCGAGACCCGTCCGGGCGAGCTCGAGGACCTCGTCGGCGACCGCGGCCGCGAATTCCGGGTCCTCGATCGCGACCAGCCGGCTCGCCCGCTCGAACGCCGGGCCCGCCGCCAGCCGCTTCCGGGCGGCGATGCCGTCCCGGGTCCAGTGGTCGAGGAGTCGCCGTCTCGCAGCGAGGATGTCCCGGAAGGCCTCGGCCTCGCGATTGGACAGGGTCAGGGCGGCCAGGAGGCGCGACTCCGAATCCCGGGCCTCCGCCGACCCTCGATCGAGCTCCCACGCGACCAGGGCATCGATCCAGTCGACGTCCGCCGGGAGTCCCTCGATCCGGTCGAATCCGTCCCCGGTCGCGATCCGGGCGGCACCGAGGATCGCCCCGTCCAACCGAAGCGATTCCGCGAGGGCCGCCGCCTTCGCCCGGGTCGGATCGCCGAGCATCCGACGAAGCTCGTGCCCGACCCGCTCGCGACTCACACCGACGAGATCGCCGTCACGAGCGACGATCGCCTGCCGGGTCCCCTCATCCACCTCGAGTTCGAATCGCGCCGCGAATCGAACCGCGCGAAGCATCCGGAGCCGATCCTCCTCGATCCGGCCGTCGGCGTCCCCGATCGCGCGAAGCACCTTCGCCTCCAGGTCCGACCGGCCACCGACGAAGTCGACGACCTCGCCGGACGTCGGATGCTCGAAGAGCCCGTTGATCGTGAAGTCCCGCCGAAGGGCGTCCGCCTCGGCCGTGCCGAAGCTGACCTCGCTCGGCCGCCGACCGTCGACGTAGCGACCGTCCGATCGGAAGGTCGCGACCTCGATCGTCCTCCCGCCCGCCGGAACGAGCATGACGCCGAAGTGCGCCCCCACCCCCCGGGCGTGCGGGAAGAGCTCGGTGACGCGTTCCGGCCGGGCATCGGTGGCGAGGTCGAAGTCCGTCGGCTCGATGCCGAGGAGCCGATCCCGCACGCAGCCACCCGCGAGGTAGGTCTCGTGCCCGGCGGACACGAGCTGGTCCGCCACGGAACGGGCCGCATCGCGGGGCGACAGACGGGGCCGGCTCACGGGGCGTCCTCCCCCGCCCGCTCCTGCCGCGGGAGGTCCCCCGGTCCGGGCGCCGGGTAGTCGGGACCGAAACGCTCGCGAAGACGAGCCCGGCAGCGAAGCCTCAACTCGTCGATCACCGCTTCGAGCCGGTCCATGGCGGCGGGCATGCCCAGTTCGAGCAGTTCATCGCGATCGATCGGGTCGCCGATCTCCAGCTCGATCGGTCGCCGCCATCGAGGACTCGACCGTTGCCGAGGCCAGGCGTCGAAGGACCCGTCCATCCCGACCGGCACGACCGTCGCGTTCGAGCGACGAAGGAGAAGCCCGAGGCCGGACTTGAAGGGCTGGACCGCGCCGTCGAAGGTGCGACTCCCCTCCGGGTAGATCAGCACGCACCGACCGGCGTCGAGTTCCGCCAGCGCAAGCCTCATGGACGACTTGTCGCTGCCGTTGCCGACCACCGGCATCCCCCCGAGCGATCGGAAGAGCCAGCCGAGCGGGGTTCGAAAGAGCGTCTCGCGGGCGAACGGCCTGAAGGGACGGTCGGCGGCCGCGGTCGCGTTGAGCACGGGATCGAGGAAGGACTGGTGGTTCGAGAGGTAGAGCAGCGGACCGGTCCTCGGGACGCGATCGCGACCCACGATCCGCAGGCCGAACCCGAGTCGCACCACCAGCTCCATGAAGCGTTGGCAGAAGATCCACCAGATCACGGCGAGCACCGGCCGACCCGGGGCGCGACGAGACACCTGGAACCAGCGTCTCAGCAACGCTCCTCTCCCGGCGGCGCCTGGGCGATCCGGGACTCGACCTCGGCGACGACCCGCTCGACGACCTCGTCGAGATCGAGGCGATCGGTGTCGATCTCCACCGCACCGTCGGGACGCACCAGCGGCGCGTCGGTGCGGGTGGCATCGAGGTGGTCGCGGGATTCGATGGCGGCGCGAATCGAACCGGTGTCCACGGTACGACCCTCCCGCTCGAGCTGGGAGGCCCGCCGCTCCGCCCGGACCGACGCCGAGGCGGTGAGGAAGAACCGGACCGTGGCATCGGGGAAGACGACCGATCCCTGGTCGCGCCCCTCGGTCACCAGTCTCGGATGGGTGGCGGCGAACTCCCTCTGGACCTCGACGAGAAGGCTCCGGACCCGCGGCAGGGCCGCGACGATCGAGACGATCGCCTCGACGTCCGCCGAACGAAGGTCCTCCCCGGGGTCCTCGTCGCCGACGAGGACGATCGAGCGGCCGTCCGCGGGCACGGCTCGGACCGGTCGCGTCGCGATGGCGGAGACCACCGCCTCCTCCCGGCGAGGGTCGATCCCCTCCCGAAGCACCAGCCAGGAGACGGCTCGATACATCGCTCCGGTGTCGAGGACGAGCAGGCCGAGTCGCGCCGCCACGCGTCGCGCGACCGTGGACTTCCCCGTCCCCGCCGGACCGTCGATCGTGACGACCAGCCTCGACTCGTCGCCCCGGCGACCGCCTTCGGGCTCGCCGGAGGATCCAACGGCCTCGTCCCGGGGTGAGCCGGTCACGGTCACCCGTCCTCTCCGACCACGACGTCGTCGGAGGAGGGCTCCTCCTCGGGGGCGAGGGCCGCTTCGATGCGGGCCCTCGACTCGACGATCGTGTTCGCGGCGTTCGGCCCGCCCACGTGATCGAGGCAGATGGCGTGCTGGTACCCGACCGCCAGGACGGCCTCGAGCCCCTCGACGAGATCGAACGGCGTCTTGTCGGCCTTGCCGGAGGCGATCTTGCCGCCCGGTCCCGACTTGCCCACGGTGGCGAGGATCGTCCCGGCATAGGGAGCGAGGCGTCGAAGCGCCCCGACGAAGTCCCCCGTGTCGTGGGCGGCGCGGAAGTCCGGGAGCGAGCCGATTCGGAAACCGCCGATCTTCTTGATCAACTCCGTCAGCCGATCAGGATCGGCGGTCAGGCCGGCGACCGGACGGACGAGCAGGCTGACCTCGAATCGATCGATCCGCTGCATCGTGTCGCGGACCGTGCTCGCGGCGAGTTCGAACTCGCCGTCCCCGTCCTCGCCCGCGATGGAGATGCCCAGCTGGGCACAGCCGAGGATCCCCGCCGCCTTCGAGAGCTTTCCGATCCGCTCGACCGCGGCCGCCCTGCGGGACGGATCCGGGCTGGCGAGCTCGAGGGGCTGGTCCTCCACGAGCAGCAGCATCGGGCAACGGGCCTTGTCGCCCGCATCCCGAAGGGCCTCGAGCGTGGCCGAGGAGACCCCCGCGAGCATGGAGGACGTGATCGAGAGACCCCTGACACCGAGTTCGCCGGCACCGAAGCTGGGGAGATCCACCAGTCCCAGGGGATCGTCGTCGGCTTCGATTCGATCGCGAAACGGCGTGACCGACGCCGTGACGAGCAACTGCAACTGGGCCAAGACCGGGCTCCGCGGTGAGGGAACGTCGAGAAGTCGTGACGGATTGTACGGGAGGCGATCTCCCGGTCGGGGTCCGGGGGCGAGCCTCGAACCGACCGACCAGGACTTCGGGCACCCGACGACATGCTCGTCGGCGTCTCGAGGAGGTCTCCAGCAGTTTCCGGCCGACCGATCCCCGGATCCCGGATGGCGGGGTCCCGGATGGGCGGGAAAGAAGAATGCACCATCCCGAGAGGGAAGGTGCATTCCGGAGGGGAGAAAGATCTGGGTAGGGGGTCTCTCGACCCGCCCGAATGCTAACCACGCCCCGACGGCCGGACAAGACTTTCGGGGCCTTGCCGGGCTGAGTGGGGCGTCTACCCCACCACGTCCAATAACTCGGGGCCACCTTCGACGAGCGACGCACGCAGCCGATATGCTCCCCCCCCGCGACGCCCCAAAGGAGAGATCCCATGTCCAGCCCCGACGATCGCCGTTACTCCGAGTCCCACGAGTGGTTCCAGCTGGAAGGCGACGTGGTCACGATCGGCATCACGACGCACGCGACCGAGGCGCTCACCGACATCACCTACGTGGAGATGAAGGCCCCGGGAACGACGTTGGCCGCAGGCGACTCGGCCGGCGAGGTCGAGTCGGTCAAGACCACCTCGGACGTCTACACCGCGGTGGCGGGCGAGGTCGCCGAGTCGAACCAGGGTGTCGTGGACGACCCCTCCGTGGTGAACAGCGATCCGTACGGCGACGGCTGGCTGGTCCGGATCCGGACGGCGGACGCCGGTCCCCTCGACGACCTGATGGACGCGTCCGCGTACGACGCCATGAACGGCTGACTCGCCGCATCCACGGCCCCGATTCCACGAACTGTGATTCCGTGACTGCCGCCTCCACCGATTCGTCCCGATCGGCCGACGACGCCGACACGTTCCGTGGCATCGAAGTCCGCGACCTCCGCAAGAGCTACCGAACCGGGGACCGCGTGGTCGAGGCCGTGCGAGGGCTCGACCTCGAGATCGACCGACCCGGACTCGTCGGCGTGATGGGGCCGAGCGGAAGCGGCAAGTCGACCCTCCTGCACCTTCTCGGCGGTCTCGATCGAGCCGATTCCGGTTTCATCTCCGTGGGCGGCGAGCGGGTCGACTCGATGGACGAGACCGCCCTGACGTCGTACCGGCGAAGGCGGATCGGGATCATCTTCCAGCAGTTCAACCTGCTCGCCTCCATGAGCGCGCTCGAGAACGTTCTCCTCCCGGGGGTGCTCGACGGGGACCGGAGCCCGAAGCTCGAGACCCGCGCCAAGGAACTGCTCGACGAACTCGGGGTCGGGGCCCGCATGCACCATCGACCCGACGCGCTCAGCGGCGGCGAGCAGCAGCGGGTCGCGATCGCCCGGGCGCTCCTCTTCGAACCCCCGGTCGTCTTCGCCGACGAACCGACCGGCGCGCTCGACAGCGCATCGAGCGACCTGCTCTGGAAGCTCCTGGACGACCTCTCCAACCGACGGCGGGTCCTCGTCCTCATGGTGACTCACGAACCCGCGGCCGCCGCCCACTGCCGCGAGGTCTTCATCCTTCGTGACGGTCGCGTCGCGGATCGTTTCGACACGGAGGGTCTCGATGCGGCCGAGCTGGCACATCGCGCGACACGCCCTGTCGGGACGTAGGTCGCGCACGATCCTCCTCGTCGCCGCGGTGACCCTCGCCGCGGCGCTGGTCACCGCCGTCTCGACCGGCATGCGGACCGTCCAGGCCACGGTCGAGTACCGCATCTCGAGATCGATCGGCGAGGTCGACGCCCGGATCATCCATCGGTACGGCTCGCCGTTCGAGGCCGGGATCGCGGACGAGGTCCGCACGTGGCCGGGCGTGCGGGAGGCGGCTCCCCGCGTCGAGGGCGCGCTCACCCTCGCCCGCACGGACGATCGTCGAGACGAGAACGGGCGACGACTCCGCATCACCGCGCAGGCACGGGGCGTGGACACCGGTCGGGACGAGGCCTTCGCGCAGTACGACCTCCTCGAGGGACGCATGCCCGTGGACCCCGGGGAGATCCTCGTCGATCCGCTGACCGCCCGATCCCTCGAGGTCGCCCTCGGCGACGTCGTCCGGGTCGAGCGATTCGGTCCCCCCATCGAGCTCGAGATCGTCGGCATCCGCGACCGACCGATGCTGGGCGCCCTCCAGAAGCCGAAGGTCCAGGTCGACTCGACCGTGATCGAGGAGGCCATCGGGCGCGAAGGGCGGGCGAGCGTGGTCTCGATCCTCCTCGAGGAGGGACTCGACGTCCCGGCCTGGGTCGAGCGGAACTCGGATCGGATCGAGACCCCCCTCATGCTCGAGGCGGCGGAGCGGGCACGAGCGGGCTACGACCGACAGGTCCGTGCGTCGAGGGTCGGCTTCCGCGTGGGCGTCATGGTCTCCTTCCTCGCGTGCGCCTTCATCGTGGCCATCGGCATGACCACCGCCATCGGCGAGCAGGTCAGGCAGCTGGCCATGCTTCGATGCGTCGGCGCCTCGCGGCTCCAGCTCGCGGGCTCCCAGGGCCTCGTCGGCCTGCTCATCGGCGGCCTCGGCGGCCTGCTCGGCGCGCCGATGGGGATCGGTCTCGCGGCGGTCCTCCGCTGGTGGTACGAGGACCTCCTCCCGGGCGGCCTCGCGATCCCGGTCGAGGGAGTCGTCCTGTCGATCGTCGGCGCGATCGGGGCCGGCCTGCTCGGAGCGGCGTGGCCGGCCTGGCGAGCGGCAAGGACGACGCCGCTGGAGGCCCTCGCGAATCGAGCCACCCCTCCCCGACGGGCCACGGTGATCGTCATGGCGCTGGTGGGCTTCGTCCTCGCGATCCTCCAGGTCGTGCTCCTCGCGATCCCCGACTCGGAGACGAGGTTCCTCGTCTACGGCTTCGTCGGGCTCCCGCTCGTGCACGTCGCCTACTTCCTGCTCGCGGTCCCGGTCTTCGCCCTGCTGGTGCCCCTGCTGACGCGACCCGTCGCCGCCATCTTCCGCCTGCCCGTCACCCTCGTGCGGGGGAACCTCTCCGACGGCGTCGTGCGGCTCGGATTGACCGCCGGCGCCCTGATGGTCGGGCTCTCCGTCCTCGTCTCCACGTGGAGCAACGGCCTCGCGCTGGTGAACGACTTCCGCGAACGGGTCAAGTTCGCGGACGGATTCGTGATGAAGACCGGGGGACTGGGCGAGGAGGAGCAGGCGTTCCTCCGGACGCTTCCGTGGGTGGAGGAGGCGAGTCCCGTGGGCTACCTGCCCCTGCGGGTGGCGGAACAGGATCGACTCGGGACCGGCGAGTTCGCGCCGCCGAACGTGGTGTGCGTCGGCTTCGTGCCCGACGAGTTCCTGTCGTTCAACCGGGTCGACTGGATCGAAGGGACCCCCGAGGACGCGATCCCCCGCCTCGTCGAGGGGGACGCCGTGCTCGTCGCGAAGGAGTTCCTCGTCGCCCGCGGGCTGGGCGTCGGCGACTCGATCACCCTCGGCGCCGAGGGCGACGAGCACGAGTTCGAGATCGCGGGCGTCGTCGGCGCCGCGGGCCTCGACATGGCGACGGGCGTGTTCGGCATCCGCAGCATCTACCTCGATCACGCGGTCAGCTGCGTGTTCATGGACTTCGAGACGGTGGCCGAACGGTTCGGGACCCGCGAGGCGTTCGTCATGCAGCTCGACCTCGAACTTCCCGCCGACCCCGAGGCGGCGGACGCCGCGGAGGCCGAGATCACCGAGATCGTCCGGGAGGAGGTCCCCGGAGCGGTCTTCGCCTCGGGTCGCAGCATCAAGACCCTGGTGGACGAGATCGGCGGCCGGGTCCTCGCCGTCACCACCTCGATCGCCACCGCCGCCCTCGTGCTCGCATGCCTCGGAGTCGGCAACGTCGTGGCCGCGGGGATCACCTCCCGCGGCTTCGAGTTCGGGGTCCTCCGCGCCGTCGGCGGCTCCCCGAGCACGGCACCGAGACTCGTCCTCGCCGAGATCGCGGTCACCGGCGTCGCCGCCGCGATCACCGGGACGGCGCTCGGCGTCCACCTGGCCTGGATCGGCGTGCTCATGTACGAGGATCTCGCCGGCATCGACCTGGCCCTGACGATCCCGGTGGTCGCCACCTCGATCGGCGCGGGCGTCGTGGTGCTCTCCGCCCTCCTCGCCTCGCTCCCCGCCTCCCTCTCGCTCCTCCGGCGACCTCCCCGGGCCCTGCTCGCCACCGGACGCGCCGGCTGAGCGGCGCGGCTACCCTCGTTCCATGAGCGATTCCCCGTTCCAACTCTCCTCGGAGTTCGCACCCACGGGCGACCAGCCCGGCGCGATCGACGAACTGGTGCGGGGCATCGAGGACGGGCGCCGTTCCCAGGTCCTCCTCGGGGCGACCGGCACCGGCAAGACCTTCACGATGGCGAACGTCATCCAGCGGATCGGCCGTCCGACGCTGCTCGTCAGCCACAACAAGACGCTGGCGGCACAGCTCTTCGAGGAGCTCCGGGAGCTCTTCCCCCGCAACGCCGTGTCCTACTTCGTCTCGTACTACGACTACTACCAGCCCGAGGCGTACATCCCCGCGCGGGACATCTACATCGAGAAGGACGCGAGCCGGAACGACGACCTCGATCGCCTGCGGCTGGCCGCGACGAGCAGCCTGCTCAGTCGCCGGGACGTCATCGTGGTCGCCAGCGTCTCCTGCCTCTACGGCCTCGGCTCCCCCACCGAGTACGCGAGGAAGATCGTCATGCTGGAGAAGGGGCGGTCGATCGACCGCCGGAAGTTCCTCCTCGGCCTCGCGGACATGCAGTACGTGCGGAACGAGGTCGATCCGGTCCGGGGCCAGTACCGGGTGAAGGGGGACTGCATCGAGGTGTTCCCCGCCTACGAGGAACACGCGATCCGCATCGACCTGTGGGGCGACGAGATCGAGGGACTCCAGCTCTTCGAGCCGCTGACCGGCGAGCTCCTCGCCGAGGAATCCCGGGTGTTCATCTTCCCCGCGGTCCACTACGTCATGCCCGAGGACCACAAGGAGGCGGCGATCGCCGCGATCCGGACCGAACTCGCCGATCGGGTGGAGGACCTCAAGGAGGAGGGGAAGCTGCTCGAGGCGCAGCGCCTCCTCGGCCGGACCCGCTACGACCTCGAGATGATCGAGGAGGTCGGGTACTGCTCCGGCGTCGAGAACTACGCGAGGCACTTCGACGGGAGGAAGCCGGGGGCCCGGTCCTTCTGCCTCTTCGACTACTTCCGCCACGGATTCGCGGGCTCCCACGCGGGCGAGGGCTCGGGCGACGCCGACGACTGGCTCGTCATGGTGGACGAGAGCCACGTCACGATCCCCCAGGTCCGCGGGATGTACTTCGGCGACCGGCGGCGGAAGGAGACGCTCGTCGATCACGGCTTCCGGCTCCCCAGCGCCCTGGACAACCGACCCCTGAAGTTCGAGGAGTTCGAGGAACTCGTGCCGCAGGTGGTCTACGTCTCGGCCACGCCGGGCCCCTACGAGCTCGAGCAGTGCGAGGGCCAGGTGGTCGAGCAGGTGATCCGCCCGACCGGCCTCGTCGATCCCCCGATCGACGTCCGCCCCGCCCGGGGGCAGGTGCAGGACCTCACCGAGATGGCGAGGGAGCGGGCCGAACGCGGGGAACGGGTGCTGGTCACCGCACTGACGAAGCGGCTCTGCGAGGAGCTGACCGACTGGCTGGAGCGACAGGGCATCCGGGTCCGCTACCTCCACTCCGAGATCGACACGCTGGAACGGCTCGAGATCCTCACCGCCCTCCGGGAGGGCGAGTTCGACGTGCTCGTCGGCGTCAACCTCCTGCGCGAGGGCCTAGACCTTCCGGAGGTCTCGCTCGTCTGCATCCTCGACGCGGACAAGCAGGGGTTCCTGCGGTCGACCTCGAGCCTCATCCAGACGATGGGACGAGCCGCCCGGAACGCGAACTCCCTCGCCGTGATGTACGCCGACGCGGTCACGCCGGAGATGCAGGCGGCGATCGACGAGGTCGAACGCCGACGGGAGAGGCAGATCGCCTACAACGAGGAGCACGGCATCACGCCGGAGACCGTCAAGAAGGCGATCAGGCGCGGCATCGAACACGAACTCGCGGCGCGACGAACCGCCATGGCCGCGATCGGCGAGACCCAGGACGAGACCTACGGCCGCGACGAACTCGTCGCGATGTTCGAGGAGGCGATGCTCGAGGCGGCGAGGAATCTCGAGTTCGAGAAGGCGGCCGAGCTGCGTGACCGGGTGGAGCGGCTCAAGGCCCTGCCCGAGGGCGGCGAACTCACGATGGACGAGGCCGGCGCCTCGAGGACCCGTGCCGGCAAGGCCGGATCGAACGCGGGGAAGAGCCGGGGCAGGAAGAGCCGGCGTCGGTCCTGACGCGTCGCCCCAAAAACAAGGTTCGCCGCATCAGGCGGCGTCTCGTCGTCGGGCGGGGGTTGTCGGGGTGGTCATCGCCGTTCGGGGCGGGGCTTGAGGGCGGTGCCGCGAAGGCGGATGGTCGTGGACGCCCGGTGAAGCGACTTCATCGCGTCCGAGCGGAGACCCGGCCCCCTGGCATGGCGATCCGCCATCTTCGAGAGGTCGGTGCCTCGAAGCCGTGTCCCGGGCGTCGGATTGGCGACCATTCGTGGCATCGTCGTTCCCAGCGGGAAGGGGCCGGATCCGATGCAGTCATCGGCTTGCAAGCCCATCCTGCACAATTGTTCGGTCGAGCACGGTGTTCGTGCCACGATGGTTCCGGTTTTTCGCGCAGGTCGTGCCCGAAGCGACGACTCCCGGACCTTCGACCGCCTCCACGGGTGGTTTCCGGACGAACCCCTTCCGCCGGGGAGGGTCGCCGGGAACACTAGAATCGGGGAAGCGATGTCCGCAGACGAGTCCAAGACGAGCGGGGCCACGGGTTCGGTGCGGATCCGGGGAGCCCGGGAGCACAACCTGAAGGAGCTCGATCTCGAGTTCCCGAGGGATCGTCTCGTCGTCATGACGGGCGTCTCGGGCTCCGGGAAGAGCTCCCTCGCGTTCGACACGATCTTCGCCGAGGGGCAGCGGAAGTACATGGAGTCGCTCTCCGCGTACGCCCGGCAGTTCCTCGACCAGATGCGGAAGCCGGACATCGAGTCGATCGAGGGTCTCCCCCCCACCATCGCCATCGAGCAGCGGGGCGGCGGCCACACGCCGCGGTCGACCGTCGCGACCACCACCGAGATCTACGACTACCTCCGGCTCCTCTTCGCCCGGGCGGGCCGCCCCACGTGCTGGCACCGGGGTCCGAAGGGCGCGATCTGCGGGAACCCGATCACCGCGACCAGCCCCTCCCAGATCGTCGACCTGCTGCTGGATCGCTTCGGGGGCCGGCGAGCGATGATCTGCGGGCCGGTGATCCGTGGACGCAAGGGATTCCACAAGGAGATCGCGGAGGGCCTGCAGCGACAGGGATTCGTGCGGGCCCGGGTCGACGGCGAGATCCGGGACCTGCGGGACGCCCTCAAGGAGGGCGGCGAGAATCCCCTCGAGCTCGGCCGCTACGAGATGCACGACATCGAGGCGGTCGTCGACCGGATCAGGATCGATGCCGATGGACGCCAACGGCTCGCCGAGAGCGTGGAGACCGCGTTCAAGATCGGATCCGGCTCGCTGCTGATGCTCGTCGAGGACGACACCGCCCCGGGCGGATGGGCCGAACACCGGTTCAGCGAGCACTTCGCCTGTCCCGATCACCCGGAGTGCTCGATCGAGGATCTCGCCCCGAGGCTGTTCTCGTTCAACTCGCCGCACGGCGCGTGCCCCGACTGCGTGGGCCTCGGCACGATCAACGAGTTCGACGAGGCGCTCGTGGTCCCCGACCCGGCCAAGTCGCTGAAGGAAGGCGCGATCGAGCCGTGGCGGAAGAACGGCAAGCGGATGAACATGTACTACGGCCGGCTGCTTCGCAAGTTCTGCGACGCCTTCGACGTGAGTGCCACGACGCCCGTCTCGAAGATGCCGAAGAAGGCCTGGCGAGCCCTGATGGACGGGACCACCATCGGGGGCCGCCCCTTCGAGGGCGTCCTTCCGAACCTGCGCCGCCGCTACGAGAACAGCGAGAGCGACTTCGTCCGGGAGAAGCTCCACGGCTACATGACCGCGGCGAAGTGCCCGACCTGCGGCGGGGCGAGACTCCGACCGGCGGCCCTGGGCGTCAAGATCGACGGGCGCATCGAGGGGACGCCCTCGACCCTCGACATCAGCGAGGTCGTCGGCCTGACGATCGACCGGGCCGCCGCGTTCTTCGACGACCTCGAACTCGACGCCGAGGGCCGGGCGATCGCGACCCCGATCCTCCGCGAGGTGCGGTCCCGACTCGGCTTCCTCCGGTCGGTGGGGCTCGACTACCTCACCCTCGATCGATCGAGCGGGACCCTCTCCGGCGGCGAGGCCCAGCGGATCCGGCTGGCCACCCAGGTCGGGTCCGGACTCGTCGGCGTCTGCTACGTGCTCGACGAACCGACGATCGGGCTCCACCAGCGCGACAACGATCGACTCATCGGGACCCTCCGGCACCTCGCGGACATCGGCAACACGGTCCTCGTGGTCGAGCACGACGAGGACGTGATCCGTTCCGCCGACCACGTCGTCGACGTCGGACCCGGGCCCGGACGGCACGGAGGCACGATCGTCGCGCAGGGCACCCCGGCCGAGATCGAGCGGGACGAGCATTCCCTGACGGGCATGTACCTCTCCGGACGGCGGCGAATCGAGGTCCCGTCCTCGCGCCGGACGCTCTCGTCCACCAACTCGGTGGTGGTCAAGGGGGCGGCCGCGAACAACCTCCGCTCGGTCGACGCCACCTTCCCGCTCGGGGGGATCGTCTGCGTGACCGGCGTCTCCGGAAGCGGGAAGAGCTCCCTCGTCAACGAGGTCCTCCTCAAGGCGGCCCAACGCACGGTCACCGGCACCAAGGTCGTCCCCGGCCCGCACACGAGGGTGAACGGCCTCCAGCGGATCGATCGAGTCGTCGACGTCGACCAGTCGCCGATCGGACGGACGCCGAGGTCCAATCCGGCGACGTACACCGGCGTGTTCGACGAGATCCGGAAGCTCTTCTGCATGACCACCGAAGCGAAGATCCGCGGCTACCAGCCGGGCCGGTTCAGCTTCAACGTCAAGGGCGGCCGCTGCGAGTCGTGCCAGGGCCAGGGCGTCCGACGGATCGAGATGCACTTCCTGCCGGACGTCTTCGTCGAGTGCGAGACCTGTCGCGGACGCCGGTACAACCGCGAGACGCTCGAGGTCCGGTTCAAGGGCAAGAACATCGCCGACGTCCTCGACCTCACGGTGGAGGACGCCGTCGACTTCTTCGAGGCCCATCCGAAGGTCCATCGCATGCTGGCGTGCGTGCGGGACGTCGGCCTCGACTACATGCAGCTCGGACAGGCGAGCACGACCCTCTCCGGCGGCGAGGCCCAGCGGGTCAAGCTGGCGAGCGAGCTCGGATCCCGACCGACGGGACACACCCTCTACGTCCTCGACGAGCCGACGACCGGCCTGCACTTCGACGACGTCAGGAAGCTGCTCGGCGTGCTGCAGCGTCTCGCGGACGCGGGCAACACGCTCGTGGTGATCGAGCACAACCTCGATGTCATCAAGTGCGCCGACTGGCTGATCGATCTCGGGCCGGAAGGTGGAAGCGGCGGCGGGACGATCGTCTCCACCGGCACCCCGGAGGAGGTCGCGGCCGACGCCTCGAGCCACACCGGCCGCTGGCTTCGCGACGTGCTCGAGCCGGGATCCGGCGCCACGCCCTCCAGCGGCGCCTCGGGCCGGACGCGTGCGGGAACGTCCAAGACCCGGACGAAGAAGAAGGCGGCGGCACCCAAGAGGAAGGCGGCCGCCCGGACGACGAAGAAGACCGCCGCGAAGAAGACGACCCCGAAGAAGGCGGCGGCGCGGAAGACCGCATCGAAGAAGCGGGGAACGTCCGGTGCCGGCACGCGAGGCGACGGCTCCGGAACGAGCGATCCATGAAGCGAACCGTCACGCTCGCGATCGTGATCGTGACGGGCATCTCCCTCGCGCTCGTCGCGTGGAACGGACGGCGCGAGACGGCGAGGCGAGCCGCCCTGCTGGACGGCATCACGTCGGCCGACCCCGCCGTCCGCGCCGCGGCCTGGTCGCAGGTCGGTCCGGAACGGGATCCCGCCCCCCTGCTCGCTCGGCTCCTCGACGCCGAGGCTGCCGATCCGGTGCTCGCGGACGCGGCGACCGCGTTCGAGGCCCGGGACTGGCCGAGCGAGTCGGCCCTCGTCCTCGCGTCGGCCCGGATGGCCGATCCGGATCCCCTGCTGCGAGCGATCCGCGAAGGCGACTTCCGTTCGTGGCCGGAACGCGACCTGCTGGCGGAGGGCGTCGTCGACCTTCTCGCGGACGTTCCACCCCCGGACGACGCCCGGATCCTCGAGGCCGCGCTCGCCGGACTCGACGAGGAGGACCTCGTCCGACTGGCCGACGGCCTCGCCCGATCGGAGGCCGGCCTGCCCGCCCGCGATCGCGGCCTGCTCGCGCTCGCCGCCCGCGTCCCGGTCTCGATCGATGAACCGGGACGCGACGTCGCGTCCGGACTGGCCGCCGCGATGGTCGACCCGACCTCGCCCCTTTCCGGTCTTCCTTCCTGGTCGCTCGCGTCTCCCCTCCTCGAGGGACGCGGGGCGCTGGAACTCGAGGCCCGGGCGGCCACCGGCGACCCCGACGCCGTTCGGACCCTCGCTCGGCTCGATGCCCGCCGGGTGGCCCGAGCGGAGACGACGGTGCTCTCGCGGGCGGACGCCGGCTTCGATCGACGTCTCATCGCCGTCGGTCGACTCCTCGGGTCCGATTCGCCGCCGGGGGACGCGGCGGTGCTGAACCTGCTCGCCACCGGTCCGGCGGACGCCGACGATCGCGTCCACGGTGCCGCCTCGATCGCCGCCCTGGGACTCTCGACGACCGCCCGCGAGGGCGTGCTCCGGCGGTGGACGACGTCGCCGGCCTCCGCGGATCGACGAGCCGCGATGATCCTCGGAGCGGCGATGGACCGACTGGGGGCCCTTCCCGCGGACGACCCCGTCCGCCTGCTCGTCGATCGAACCGCCCGCGACCCGCAGACCGACGCCGAGTCCCGGCGGGTCGCGCGGCTGGCCGCCCGATCGCTCGGGGCCTGGCCGTTCGAACCCTCGGATCTCGAGGCGGGAACCTACGCCGGGCGGACTCGGCGACGGCCCGACGGTCGCGTCGATCCCGACGCGACGATGCTCGGGATGCTCGCGGGCGACGCGGAGGCCGAGCGATTCCTCCTCCTGCAGCCGGATCTCGATCTCGATGCGGGCGACTTCGCCCGCGAGATCGCCTGGCGGCGGCTGCTGGCGGCGTTGTGGCGACCCTCGTGGATCGATGCCGTCGGCGAGCCGGTGCCCGGAGACGAGTACGCTCTCCGTCTCTGGATCGACGCGATCGCGGCGGCCCGCCTCGGCGATGCGTCGGCCCTGTCGTCCCAGGATTCCCCCGGATCCCGACCATGAAGCCCGGACCAGAAGAATTCACGACGGCGCTTCGAGCCTTGATGATGCCGTCGGACACGAATCACCAGGGCACGGTGTTCGGCGGCGTCGTCCTCAGCCGGATCGACCAGGCGGGATACCTCGAGGCGCGGCGGCACGGACGGCATCGCTGGGTGACGGCCTCCATGGAGACCGTGAACTTCCACGCGCCCGTCTTCACCGGGGACGTGGTGTCGTTCCTGACCCGGACCATCCGGACGGGGACCAGTTCGGTCACCGTCGAGGTGCGGGTCGAGGCGGAGCGGCATCTCGGCGGCGAGACCGCCCTCGTGACCGAAGCCCACCTCACGATGGTCGCCGTGGACCGCGACGGACGGGCGATCGACTTCTCGACGGATCCGGAGGCCGCGTCGTGACCGGTCGACCGCGCGACGAGGACGCACCGCTCGGGGTCGGCTGCCTCGTGTCGGGAGGAGGACGAACGGTCGTGAACCTCGCCGGGGCGATCGAGTCCGACGCGATCCCGGCCGAGATCCGGGTGGTCGTCGCGCACCGAGCGTCGATCGCCGGCGTGGAACGTTGCCGGGCGGCGGGCCTCCGCGTCGTCGTGGTCCCGCTGGAGGACGCGGACGATCCTCGATCGCTGGCCGATCGAACGGACGAGGCGCTCGAGGCGGCCGGCGTGGAGCTCGTGTGCCTCGCGGGCTACCTCCGGCACTTCCGGGTCGATCCCCGCTGGACGGGGCGAGTCGTGAACATCCATCCCTCCCTCCTCCCGCGGCACGGCGGGCGGGGGATGTACGGCGACCGCGTGCACGAGGCGGTGCTCGCGGCCGGCGATGCCGAATCCGGCTGCACGGTGCACCTCGTCGACGAGATCTACGACCACGGTCCGGTGATCCACCAGCGCACGTGCCCGGTCGAGCCCGGCGACACGAAGGAGACCCTCGCCGCACGGGTCTTCGCGGAGGAGTGCCGGGCGTTTCCCGAGGTCGTCGCCGCCGTCGCGGAGGGGCGATTGCGGCTCGAGGACGGCATGGTGCTCGGCTCGATCCGGGGCGAGTGCTAGCATCGGGCGATGCCCCCGATCCTGGTCATCCTGCTGGCCGCTCTCGTGGCCTCGATCCCGACGGACGGAACGGCCGCGGCCGGGCGGTCGCCGATTCCCGGTTCGCCCGCGGGCGTGGACGACCAGGACGCCCGCGAGCGCATGATCGTCCGGGCGTTCTCCGCCGCCCGCTACGACCGGGCGCTGCGGATGATCGACGAGTACCTCGCCCTCTGGCCGGAGACGCCGCACATGCACTACAACCGTGCGTGCGCCTTCGCGCTCATGGGACGCCGGGACGCCGCGGGCGAGGCGCTCCTCGAGGCGGTGAAGCACGGCTTCCAGGACTTCGAGACGATGAAGCGGGACCCGGATCTCGCGTCCATGCGGGACCACGAGACCTTCACGGCCATCCTCGAGGCGAAGGAGCGCGTCGTCGCCGATTCGACGGATCGCCGCGTCGAACGGTTCAAGGAGAGGTACGGAAAGGGCTACGTCTCCGAGCGTGACGCCGACCGCAGGCTGCAGGTCGCGTCCGGACTCGGCGGCCGGGCCCACGCCGAGATGATGGGCATGATCTCGCGGCAGGCGGACGAGCAGGCCCGCACCCTCTTCCCGGATGCGAAGCTCGACTGGTGCTTCATCCTCGTCCCGACCCCGACGGACGTCGACGAGGTGTTCCGACGCGAGCTCGGCGTGGACGATCCCGAACGCACGCCGGGCGTCTACCTCCACGGTCGTCGACTCCTCGTGTCCCGGGACATCGGGGCGACCATGCGACACGAGTTCACCCATCGCATGCACTGGGCGGACATGGAGACCCGCGGCCAGCGGCACGCCATGTGGGTCCAGGAGGGCCTCGCCGGCCTCTACGAGGACTACGTCTGGGAGGCCGATGGCGGGATCCGGTTCGTGCCGAACATCCGCCACAACATCGCTCGCCGACAGGTCGGCGCCGGCATCGACCTGCCGTTCGAGCGTCTCTTCCTGCTCGACGCCGAGTCCGTCCTCGCCGGCAACGCCCGCTACTCCCCCCAGGTGCGATCGATCTTCGAGTTCCTCGCCGACCTCGACCTGCTGCACGAGTGGTACGAGCGGTACTGCGCGACGTTCGACCTGGACCCGAGCGGGGCCAAGGCCTTCGAGAAGGTGTTCGGGCTCCCGATCGAGGACGTGAACCGTCGCTGGAAGCGGTGGGTCCGGGACCGCGGCTCGATCGACGACCGCATCGACCGGGGCGACGCCTCGATCGGGATCGTCGGCGAGGAGGCGGGCGACGGCGTGCGCGTGGAGTCGGTGGTGGCTCCGCAGGCGAGGAGATCGGGACTTCGCCGGAACGACGTCATCATGCGGATCGACGGCCGCGCCGTCCGATCCCGCGCCGAGCTGATGGTCGAGGTGGCGAAGCGACGCGTCGGGGAGACCGTGCGGCTGGAGGTTCGGCGGGGAAGCTCGGTCCGCATGGTCGAGGTCCGGCTCGAGCCGTCCAGCCCGACCCCGGGCCGGCCGAACTCCTGAGGCGGCCCGGGGCCCGTGGCGTCCGGCGGCTAGAATCCGTTTGCCATGGACAAGGAATCGAGCCGGACATTCGGAAGCGACTTCAAGCGGTTCTTCGGCCGCGGACTGGGCATCCTCCTGCCCTCGGTCCTGACGCTCTGGATCCTGGTCAAGGCATACCAGTTCGTCGACTCGGCGATCGCCCAACCGATCAACTCCGCCGTGCGCGCGGGCGTGGTCGAGGTCGCGGATCGATGGAAGCCGGTCGGGGACTTCTTCGAACCGACCCCGAAGGAGCTCGTCGCGGAGTCGGCCCGGCGAACCGAGGAGCCGGAGTCCCGCCGGGAGCCCGCGACGATCCGGAAGGACCTGATCGCGAGCAACGTCGACGGATGGTGGGACCGATGGGCCGTCGCCCTCGACTGGATCGGCATCCTGATCGCCGTCCTCGCCGTGTACTTCGCCGGGAAGCTGCTGGGTGGCTTCCTCGGCCGAAGGGTGCAGCGTCGCGTCGAGGACGTCATCACCACGGTTCCGATATTCAAGCAGGTCTACCCGTACGTCAAGCAGGTCGTCGACTTCCTCTTCTCGGACGACAAGCCGATCAAGTTCAACCGCGTGGTCGTGGTCGAGTACCCGCGCAAGGGAGTCTGGTCGGTGGGCCTGGTCACCGGCGGCACCATGCGAAGCATCGAGGAGAGTTCGGGGGATGCGGTCACGATCTTCATCCCGAGCTCCCCGACCCCGTTCACCGGCTACACGGTCACGGTTCCCCGCTCCCAGGTGCGTGAACTGCCGATTTCCATCGACGAGGCCCTTCGATTCACGATTTCCGGAGGGGTCCTGGTGCCGCCGCACGAGGCGATTCCCGAGGCGAAGGACGAATCGGGCGAAACGTCCGCCGGTGACGACCGTATTCTCTCCGAGCGCGATCGAGAGGATCGCTGAATCCCGAACCGGAGTCCGCCCCCGTGCAGATCAACGTCTCAGGCCGTCACGTCGAACTCACCGAACCGATCGAGCAGTACTGCATCTCGCGCTGCGAGCACCTCGACAAGTTCCGAGGTCATCTCCAGTCGGTGACCTTCGTCCTCGACAAGGTGCACGACGACTTCGAGGTCGAGGTGATCGCGGACGTGGAGCATCATGCGGCGTTCGTGGCCAAGGCCAGCGACCACGACCTGTATGCGGGCATCGACCTGTCGGTCGACAAGATGGTCCGGCAGCTGCACGACTGGAAGGAAAAGATCTCGGATCACAAGGGCTCTTGAGCCAGGGAGTGGGTCGAAGATGAAGATTCGCGACATCGTGGTCGAGGATGCGATCCTCACCAAGCTCGAAGCCAGCAAGCGGAACGAGGTCCTCGCCGAGCTCGTCGACGCGCTCGTGGCCGCCAGGGCGGTGCCGGCCGATCGCCGGGACGAGTTCCTCGACGGGGCGATCCGAAGGGAGAACCGCGGCTCGACCGGGTTCGGCAACGGCGTCGCGGTTCCGCACGTCAAGGCCGAGGGACTGGACGGGATCCACGTCGCCATCGGGATCAGCGAGAGCGGCATCGACTTCAAGGCGCTCGATCGGGATCCGGTGCACTCGGTCTTCCTCCTGGTCAGCCAGGAGGAGAAGCCGGAGGAGCACATCGACGCGATGGAGGCGATCTTCGCCCACCTGAGCAAGGATCAGTTCCGTCGCTTCCTCCGCCAGGCCGACTCGGCCCAGGACGTCCTCACCCTGCTCGACGAGGCCGACGCCGCCCACGCCGGCTGAACCGTTCATCGCCCTCCTTCCCGCCCGCGTGCCCGCGCCGCGGCCGACGATCCTCCCGCACGCCATGCCCAGCTGGACCGTCACCATCTCGAATCGACTCGGGCTCCACGCTCGCCCCGCGATGATGCTCGCGGAGTGCGCTGCCGGATTCTCGAGCGGGATCACGATCCGCCGGGAGGACGGCGGGGACGACGTCGACGCCAAGTCGATCATGCAGCTGCTGATGCTCGCGGGGACCAACGGCACCCGGCTCAGGGTCACGGCCGAGGGCAAGGACGCCGAGGACGCGCTCGACGCGATCGCCAGCCTGGTCCAATCCGGATTCGACGACGAGTAGCCCGCGGCCGGGGATCCGGCGGCGGAGGTCCCGGTCTCACTCCTCGCCCGACGGTCGCCCCATGAGCTCGCGGATCGCCTCCGCGGGGTCGCGGCCCTCGAGCAGGACAGCCTTCACCGCCTGCATGATCGGGAGCTCGATGCCGCGGTCGGTGGCTCGGGCAAGCACGCTCTCGACCGTCGGGACCCCCTCCACCACGCAGGCCTGCCCGGCGAGATACTCGTCGAGCGAGGCGCCGCGGGCGATCGCCTCGCCACAGGCGCGATTCCGACCGTCCGGACTGAAGCAGGTGGTCGCGAGGTCCCCCACCCCGGCGATGCCGGAGAAGGTCCTCGCGTCCGCGCCGAGCGCGACGCCGATGCGGGTCATCTCGGCGAGTCCGCGGGCGAGCAGCGCGCTCTTGGCGTTGAAGCCCAGGTCCAGCCCGTCGCAGATCCCCGCGGCCAGGGCGATGACGTTCTTGAGTCCGCCGGCGAGTTCCACGCCGGTCGGGTCCCGACTCTCGTAGATCCTGAGCCACGGCGTCCCGAACGCGAGATGCACCCGGGCCGCGAGCGACCCTTCGGCGGACGCCGCCACCATCACCGCGGGCTGCCTTCGCGCGAGCTCGGTCGCGATCGTCGGTCCACTGAGGACGGAGACGCTCGCCGAGGGCACGATCTCGTGGATCACGTCGGTCGGCAGGAGACCGCTGCCGATCTCCAGGCCCTTCGCGGTGGAGACCACGACGGGCGTCTCGGGAATCCCGGCGAGCGTCGGGGCGAGCCGGTTCCAGACCGGCCGAACGAACTGCGTCGGGATCGCGTTCATGACCAGGCTCGAACCGGCGAGGCATCCCGGATCCGAGGCGAACTCGACCGCATCGGGGATCCGCCAGTCGGGCAGCCGCGAGCTCCGTCGCGTCGCCTCGAGCGCGGCCACGGATTCCTCGAAGGGACCCCAGACGGTCACCGACTCGGCGCCGGCCTCGACGGCGGCCGCCGCCATCACCAGCCCCATCTGGCCGTCCCCGACGATGGTGATTCGCTCCTTCATGGTCGCCCCCAAGTCTACGAAGGTGCGGCTCGGGCGGCGGGGAGGGCGAACCCCGGGAAGGCGCGAGGGGTATCCGGGACGGATACACTCTCCCGAGATGCGACTGGACGCCCCTCGGGCCACCTCGATCCAGCGCGACGGCGCCTCGGCGCCTCGGAGTCCCCCATGAGCCAGCTCACGGCCCCGCAGCCGACCGCCAGCAATCAGCACGCCGCCTCGACCGGGTCCGGCCCGGATGCCGGATCCGACTCCGGCGGTCGGAAGCTCGAACGCCAGCTGTTCCTCGCCCTCCTCGGCGGGACGCTGCTGCTCGTCGGGGGCGCCGCGAAGCTCATCGACATGCCCGACGCCGTGAGCAACATTCCGGCGGCGATCGGTGCCATCCTCCTCCTGCTCCCCCTCCTCTTCGGAGCCGCTCGCGAACTCGCGAAGGGAGCACTGTCGGGCGACGCCCTCGCGGCCCTCGCCGTGCTCGCCGCGATCGCCGTCAACCAGCTGCTCACGGCGGGGTTCCTCGCCCTCTTCCTCTGGCTCTCGAAGCTCATCTTGAGCCGGACCGCCTGGGGCGCCCAGCGGGCGATCCGCGAGCTCGTCGAACTGACGCCGGACGTCGCCCGACGTCTCGATGCGTCGGGCGAGGAACGCGAGGTCCACCTCTCCGAACTCCGGACCGGGGACGTCGTCCGGGTCCGCCCGGGCGAGAACCTCCCGGTCGACGGCCGGGTCGCCACGGGAACCAGTTCGATCAACCAGGCCTCCCTCACCGGCGAGGCGGTCCCGATCGAGGTCGCGGCGGGCGTCGAGGTCTACGCCGGCACCACGAACCTCACGGGACAGATCGACGTCGAGGTCACCGCGGTGGCGGGCGAGACGACGATCGGCAAGGTCGAGTCCCTCATCCGCGAAGCCGAGAGCGCCCGCAGCGATCGCCAGGAGCTGATCGAGCGGCTGGCCGGCTTCTACGTCCCGGTCGTGCTCATGGTGGCCCTGCTCGTGTGGTTCTTCACGATGCGGAGCGACGAGCGCGAGTTCGCGGCCATCCGCGCGATCACCGTGCTCGTCGTGACCTGTCCCGGCGCCCTGCTGATCGCCTATCCGACCGCGATGGTCGCGGCATTCGCCAGCGCCGCCCGCCTGGGCATCATGATCAAGCAGACCAGGACCCTCGAGAGCGCCGCCGCGGTCGACACGGTCGTGATGGACAAGACGGGCACGCTGACCACGGGTCGATTCGCGGTCGGTCGCCTCGCCCCGGCCGAAGGCGTCGACGGCGCCACGCTCCTGCAGGCGGCCGCGGACGCGGAGCAGAGCTCGAACCACCCGCTCGCCCGCTCCATCCTGGAAACCGCGGAGAAGGCGAGGATCGCCCCCGCCGGCATCGAGGACTACGAGGAGATCCATGGCCGCGGCGTCTCCGCCCGACGACCGGACGGCGTCATCCGCGCCGGCCGTGGCGCCTGGCTGAAGGAGATCTCCCCGACCATCGCCGACCAGATGGACTCGGTCGAGGAGAAGATCGCCGGGATGTCGAGCGTCCACGTGATGCTCGGCGACCGCTACCTCGGCGCCGTGGGGCTCGAGGACAAGCTTCGGCGCAACGCGGGCGACGTCGTCCAGCACCTCCGGAAGCTCGGGGTCCGGCGAATCTGCATCTTCACCGGCGATCGCCTCGACGTCGCCAAGCGGGTCGGCATGACCGTCGGCGTCGACTCGGTGGAGGCCGAATGCCTTCCCGAGGAGAAGCATGCGGAGCTCAAGCACCTCATCGCGGGCGGCCATCGCACCCTCGTGGTCGGGGACGGCATCAACGACGGACCGATCCTCGCCAGCGCGGACGTCGGCGTGGCCATGGGCCTCTCCGGATCGGACATCGCGACGAACTCCGCGGGCGTCGCGCTGATGCAGGACGACCTTCGGCACGTCCCGTTCCTGCTCGAGATCGCCCGACGCACGAAGTCGATCATCACCCAGAACATCGCGGCGAGCCTCCTGCTCGCCGTCGTCGGCCTCGCCCTCGCGGCGACCGGCAACATCAACATCTGGGTCACCCCCTTCTACCAGGCGGTCGCCTACCTCTTCGTGATCCTGAACAGCCTTCGCCTCGTCCGATTCGGCGAGGACTTCGCCGAGGACGAACAGGCCCGCCGGGCCCTCGAGGCCGAGCGGGCGCGTCGCGCCGGCCGGGTGCGCGAGGCATCCGTCCGGCTCGCACGATCCTGAAAAAATCCGGGCCGGGGCCCGGGGAACCCGAAATCGCGGCCCGCCGCCCCCCAAGAAGGGGGCACGGGGGGCCGGTTCCCCGGTCACCAGGCCTCAACGAGGAACGCACCGATGTGGACGCTCGCCCAGGACGCTGCCGCCGCCGCCCCCGCCCAGAGTCACTGGGGCGAGGTGATCTCCAACCTGACCAGCACGGGCTCCATCACGATCATGTTGATCTTCGGGATCCCGATCGTGGCGATCCTCGTCGGTGGGATGAAGGCGATCCTCACCGCTCGAGCCCAGGAACGGACCCGCCAGGAGGTCGCCGCCTACGTCGCCGAGGGATCGATGACGGCCGAGGAAGGCGAGCGCCTCCTCCGGGCCGGCGGCTCGCGCTGCGACTGAACCGAATCTCGGACCGCACGCACCGGAGCGTGGAGGTCGACACCCGCGGCTATCGTGTGGGAGTCGCTCGTCCCCTTCCGGATCCGAGGCCTGCCGCTTGATTGAATTCGACGAGCTCGTTCGGCGCCTCCGGCACGTCAAGCCGTCGCTGGCCGAAGGACTCGCGCCCGCCATCGACCGAGTGCGTTCGATGCCTCCCGCCATGTTGGGTCGTGAACTGGGGGCGTCGCTTCCCCCGACCGACGGCGGAGGTCCGCCCACCCCCTCCATCGATCCGACGCTCCCGGTCTTCATCATGGGTGCGGGCCGTGGCGGCGTCCTCCGCGGGCTCCTGGCCCCCGGTGGCCCCGACCGTCCGTTCCGACGCTGCGTCGTGGTCGAGACCGATCCCATGAGGATGCTGGCGACCCTTCTCCGGGACGACTGGTCCGCGGCCCTCGCCGACGAGAGGATCCGCTTCGCGGTGGGCCCCGGGATCGGGGACGCCGTGCGGGCGGCCCTCCCCGACGAGATCGACCCGCTGCTCGAACCCGCGCTCCGGCCCCGCACCCCGGTGCTCCCGGCGGACTCCGGGGTCCATGTCGCCTCGATCGCGTCGGCCTTCAAGCGAACCGTGCTCGGCCACGCCAACGAGTTCCTCGGCCGTTGCCGATCCCAGGGCGAACGGCGGGACTCCGAGCCGAACCCGCTTCGCCGGGACCGTTGGCGGATCTTCTCGTCGGTCGGGGAGACCACCACGGCCCTCAAGCACCTCGCGCCGGCGATCCTGTCCGCCGCGTCGAGACGTGGCCATGAAGGCCTCGTCGACGAGGTCGATCCGACCTCCCCGTTCTCCGGCAGCCGACTCTCGCGACGATCCTTCGACGTCGACCCGGATCTCGTGCTCTCGTTCCTGAAGCCCGGCCGGACGCTCGCGCCCTGGCGGAATCGCCTGCCCGGGATCGTCCTCGTCAGCTCGAATCCGCATCTCCTCCCGATCGAGTCGTTCGAGTGGTCGGAGCGGGATCTCGTCGTCCTGGCCGACCCGAGCTTCGAGCCCGCGTACCGACGACTCGGGCTCGACCCAGTCGTCCGGCCCCTCGGGACGGAGGTCCCCGATCTCGAGGAGGATCCCCGCGAGGTGACGCTCGACTGCGATGTCCGCGTCGTGGGAAGCCTCCCCGACGCGACCATGGCGGTGGGCGCGGTGCCTCCGCCCGCCCACGAGCGGCTCCGAGCCCTGGCGAGGGAGTGGGTCGCCCACCCGGCCGCGGATCCCGTCGAGATCCTCGGTCGAACCCCCTTCGACTTCCCGGAACCGCTTCGACCGAAGCTCGGTCTCGCGCTCGCCTACGAAGCGACTCGACTTCGGCGGATCCGGTCGGCCGTGATCCTCGCCGAATCGGGACTGCGGGTCCGCATCCACGGCGACGCGTCGTGGAGGGGGGCGATCGCCGGCACCGCCGCCGATGGCCACTGGCACGGCTGGCTGGCGGCCGGGGCGGAGCAGTTCGAGGCGTTCCGGCGGGCCGGCGTGACGATCAACGTCAACCAGTTCGCCGCTCCCGGGATGCTCAACATGCGATCCCTCGAGGTCCCCGCCGCGGGCGGGGTCCTGGTCACCGACGACCGACCGGTGCTGCATCGCAGCTTCCAAGTGGGCCGCGAGGTCCTCTCGTTCGATCGACTCGAGGAGCTTCCGGGCCTCGTCGGCGACGTGCTGCGGGACCGGGATCGACGCGACGCGATCGCGGCCGCGGGCCGGGCCCGGGTCGAGCGCGAGCACTCGTGGGACGCCTGGTGGGCGTGGGTCGAGCAGGAGCTGCGAAGCCGCTTCGGTTGACGCTCAGGCGATCGTGATCGATCCGTCGAGGTAGACGTCCTGGATCGTGTTCAGGAGCTGGACGCCCTCGTCCATCGGCCGCTGGAACGCCTTGCGTCCCGAGATCAGGCCCATGCCGCCGGCACGCTTGTTGATCACCGCGGTCCGGACCGCCTGGGCGAAGTCGTGGGCCCCGGACCCGCCACCGGAGTTGATGAGGCCCGCGCGGCCGCAGTAGCAGTTCAGCACCTGGTACCGCGTGAGGTCGATCGGGTGGTCGGAGCAGAGATCGTCGTAGATCCGCTTGTCGAACTTGCCGTAGCTGGAGTCGCCCATGTTGAGGGCCTCGTAGCCACCGTTCAGCTCCGGCTGCTTCTGCTTGATGATGTCCGCCTCGATCGTGACGCCGAGGTGGTTCGCCTGGCCGGTGAGGTCGGCCGAGACGTGGTAGTCCTTGCTGCCCTGCTTGAAGACGTCGTTCCGCAGGTAGCACCAGAGGATGGTGGCCATCCCGAGCTCGTGGGCCCGGTGGAAGGCCTCGGCGACCTCGACGATCTGCCGGTTGCTGTTCTCCGATCCGAAGTAGATCGTCGCGCCGATGGCGGCCGCGCCGAGCTCCCACGCCTCGTCGACCGAGCCGAACATGATCTGGTCGAACTCGTTCGGGTACGTCATGAGCTCGTTGTGGTTGATCTTGACGATGAACGGGATCTTGTGGGCGTACTTCCTCGCCACGCTGCCCAGCGCACCGAAGGTGGTGGCCACCGCGTTGCATCCGCCCTCGATCGCGAGCTCGACGATCTTCTCCCCGTCGAAGTAGATCGGGTTCTTCGCGAAGCTCGCCCCGGCGGCGTGCTCGATGCCCTGGTCGACCGGGAGGATCGACACGTAGCCGGTGCCGCCGAGTCGACCGTGGTCGTAGATCGACTGCAGGTTCCGAAGGACCTGCGGGTTCCGGTCGGAGCCGGTCCAGATGCGATCGACGAAGTCGGGGCCCGGCAGGTGGAGCAGATCCCGGGAGACCTTGGCGGTGTGGTTCAGGAGGCTCTCGGCCTCGTCTCCGAGGTGTTCGACGATGGAGGTCATGGATCTGTCTCTGCGGTGAGGGGGCTGGGATCGTCGCACGAACGATCGATGAGCCGGAGATCATACGAGGACACGCCGTCTCCGGCTGGGCCATGAGCGGCCGGCCGACCTTCGGTAGCATCCGGACGTCCGATGCTCACCGACCTTCTCATCCTCGTCCTCTCCGTCGCGATCCTGATCTTCGGGGCGGAACTGCTGGTCCGCGGCGCCGCTCGGCTCGCGATCCGGATGGGCGTCTCGGCATTCGTGATCGGGGTCACGGTCGTCGGATTCGGCACCAGCGCCCCGGAACTGGCCGCGTCGGTGGCCTCCGCGATTTCCGGCCATGGCGAGATCGCCGTCGGGAACGTCGTGGGCTCGAACATCATGAACATCGCGCTGGTGCTCGGCGTGACCGCGATGGTGAGTCCGATCCCCGTCGATCGCACGGTGATCCGGCGCGAGGTGATCGTCGCCATCGCCGTGGCGTTCGTTCCGTTCCTGGCGTTCGCGCGAGGCGGCGTCGTGGAGCGCCCCCTCGGCGTGGCGATGGTCCTCGGACTCGTCGGATTCCTCTACTGGACGTTCCGGGCGAGCCGCCGCGAGGGTGGCATGCCGATCGAGGCGGAGGTCCCCGATGCCGTGCCGACGGCCAGCGGCCTCCGTATCGCCATCGACCTCGCCCTCGTGATCGTGGGGATCGCGATGCTGGTCTTCGGCGCCGATCTGCTCGTCGGCTCGGCCACTGCGCTGGCCCGGGCGTTCGGCATCTCCGAACTCGTCATCGGGCTCACGATCGTGGCGGGCGGGACCAGCGCCCCGGAACTCGCGACCAGCCTCATGGCCGTCCTCCGCGGCCGCAGCGACCTCGGCGTCGGCAACATCCTCGGCTCGTGCGTCTTCAACATCCTCGGGATCCTGGGCGTCACCGCGATCGTCCAACCGGTCACGATCCCGCCGGAGGCGTTCCTGTTCGACATCCCGGTGATGATCGCCTGTTCCCTCGCCTGCCTTCCGATCCTCTTCACCGGCCATCGCATCAGTCGGGGCGAAGGCGTCCTCCTGACCCTCGGGTTCGTCACCTACACGGCCCTTCTCTTCATCGGCTGGCCGTATCCCGCGGATCGGAAGACGCCGGAGGCCGACGCGGAGTCGAGTCAGGTCTCGTTCGAGGCCGAGTCGATCCAGCCGCCACCGAGCACGACGTCGTCGTCGTAGCAGACGATCGCCTGCCCCGGAGCCACCGCGGCCTGCCGTTCATCGAACCGGGCATGCAACCTCCGGTCCTCGCCCTCGCCCTCGACCCGGATCTCGGCCGGCACGGGCTCGGCGTTGTACCGGATCCGCACGTCGCATCGTCGCCAGTCCGCCGGGGGGTCGACGAACCAGTTCGTCTGGCTCGCGACGCAGCCCGGGGCCAGCAGGTCGTCGCGGTCCCCGATGGTGATCGTGTTCGAGGCCGGGTCCTTGGACACGACGTAGATCGGCCGCCCGAACGCGACGCCGACCCGCCGACGCTGCCCGATCGTGAAGTGCTGGTGCCCGGGATGCTCGCCGACGACCTCGCCCGAGGCATCGACGATCGGTCCGGGTCGAACCCCGGCCGTGCTGCGGCTCGCGACGAGCGACGCGTAGTCGTCGTTCGGCACGAAGCAGATCTCCTGCGAGTCCGGCTTGTCGAAGACCGGAAGGTCGAATCGCTCGGCGAGCGCCCGCACCTCCGACTTCGGCATGCCGCCGACGGGCAGGAGCATCTCGGAGAGACGATCCGCGGGCGTCCCGAAGAGGACGTAGGACTGGTCCTTGCCGCGATCGACGCCCCGAAGCAGTCGCAGGCGACCGCTCGCCGGATCGGGTTCGACCCTCGCGTAGTGGCCGCTGGCCACCGCGGTCGCCCCGACCTGCGCGGCGTACTCGTGCAGCCGCCCGAACTTCAGCCAGTCGTTGCATCGCACGCACGGATTCGGGGTGCGACCCGCGTCGTACTCCGCGACGAAGTGGTCGATGATCCGGCCGAACTCGCGCTTGAAGTTGACGACGTAGAAGGGGATGTCGAGCCGGGCGGCCACGAGCCTCGCGTCCTCGGCATCGCCGATCGAGCAGCACCCCTGCTTGCCGATCCGCACCGGGGCCCGCTCGCAGGCCTCGCCGGGCATCAGCTCGTCGAGGGCGTCCCCGGGGGAACCCAGCCTCATGAAGACGCCCACGACCTCGTGCCCGGCCTCCCGCAGGAGGGCGGCGGCGACCGAGGAGTCGACTCCCCCGCTCATCGCGACCAGGATCTTCGTTCGAGGCATCCGACCATCGTACGATTGCGGTGCCGCCACGAGCGCGGCGTTCCCTCCCTTCGGCCCCACAGGACCAGGAAACATGCACGACAACCTCTGGGCCCCCTGGCGGATGGCCTACCTCCGCGAACTCGAACGCCGGCGATCGGAGCTCGGCGAGGACGTCCCGGTCCTCGAGGACTTCATCGTCCACGCCTGGGAGCACCCCGAGCTCGACGAGTCGTCGCTCGTCGTGCATCGCTCGGAGCACGGCCTGGTCATGCTCAACCGCTTCCCCTACGCCAACGGGCACCTGCTGGTGGCTCTCGGAACGGCCAGGCCCCGGCTGCTCGACCACACGCCGGAGGAGCGAGCCGCGCTCTGGGGACTCGTCGACACCGCGACGGATCTCGTGGAACGCACCTTCGAGCCGCACGGGGTGAACATCGGGATCAACCAGGGGGATGCGGCCGGGGCGGGGCTGCCCCAGCATCTCCACGCCCACGTGGTGCCGCGATGGTCGGGCGACCTGAACTTCATGTCCTCGGTGGCCGGCGTCCGGGTGATCCCCGACGACCTTTCCGACGTCTGGCGGCGATACCGCGACACGGCCTCGGCATGATCCAGGTCATCGACCGAACGTCCCCCCGGCGGGTCGCCGCCGGACGGGCAGGGCCCGCATCCGACGGGTCGGGCACGAGGCCCGACTGGACGGGAGCTCGAGGCTCGAACCCCGCGTAGCAGGTGGGTTCGCCGCCCGTCGGTCCCGAACTTCCACTCCAGGCCGGCCGAGGCCGGACCCGTGAGGCTTGTCCATCGCCGCAGGTCGCACGACCCCGTGGGGTTCGCATCGGCTCGAGGCATGGAGCTCCGCCACGGCCCGTCAGGGGGCCGCCCGGTCGATGCCCAACTCTAGCGTCCGAACGGGCGGGGGGAAGCCGGATCCGGCCCTGATCGCCGGGAACCGGATTCCGGATCGCCCCGAATCCTCCCCCATCGATCGAGGGCCGCCATCCGGGGGGCGTCACCGGCTCCTCGGTCGTTTGACAGGCTCGCCCGCTCGGGCGACAATTCCATCTTCCAGCCGTCGGAATCCCGCCGGCCCTACCGAGGCTTCCTGCTTCAACGGACCCAAGAAATGACCACGCGATCCGTGCTCGCCGCCATGTCGATCTCCGCCGCCCTCCTCGCCCTCGGAGGTTGCGCCCCGGATCCGAACGACGTCAGCTTCGATGCGCTCAAGTCGGACCTCACGCCCCACATCCTCGGCATCTCCGAGCGGGACGTCGACATCGAGCGGAACATGGCCGTCATCGGCAACCAGAACCTCCGCATGATGTGGGGCGACTTCGGACGCTTCTTCTTCTTCGACGCCCCGAGCCGGCTCAGCCCCTACGACATCGTGTCGACGAGCGGCCAGCCGAGCCAGTGAGCGCCTGACCTGAATCGAGGGGCCCGCCCCCTTCGAACCGCGAACACCGAAGCGGGGTCCCGATCGGGACCCCGCTTTCCATTGGCCCGATCCACAGGTCGACCGGGGAGAGCATCCGGCCTCTTCGTCTCACCAGAAGCTCCTCCTCGTGTCCCCACTCCAGCCAGCGACAGCTTCGCTTCGACTCCTCGGCGCGTTCGTCTCGAGCTTCCATCCCCGCGCCCTGCGGCCCATGCTGCGAAGGAACTACGCCCGGGAGCTGACCGCCTGGGCGTTCCTCCCGCTCATGCTCGGCTGCATCCAGGGAGGCACGATGGGGGTCGTCCTGAAGAAGGGCTTCAGCGGCGTCGACGGCCTCGGCGATCGTGAGATCGACCTCGCGGTGGGAGCCGTCGCGGCGTCGACGGCCATCGGCAACCTGACCAGCGGCCTCTGGGCGGCGCTCGCCAACGGTCGCCGCAAGGTGCCGTTCCTGACCGGGCTCATGATCGCGACCACGGGCTGCGTCGCGGCGATGGCCTTCGTCCCGCGATCCGCTTTCGGGGCCTGGATGCTGGTCGGGCTGGTCGTCCTGGGCTGGGTGTTCTGGAGCGGCGTCGTCACGATCCGCACCACCGTGTGGAGAGGCAACTATCCCGACGCGGACCGAGCGACCGTCGCCGGTCGGATCGCGACGGTCCAGGTCCTCGTCATGGCACTGGCCGGACTGATGATCGGACAGGCCCTCGACCGGTCGATGGACGATGCGAAGTACGTCTTCCCGGCCCTTGCGGTCGCCGGGGTCGTGGGTGCGATGGTCTACAGTCGGGTCCGGCTGCGGGGGCAGAGCCGTCTCGCTCGGGCCGAACGCTCCGGCGTGGGCCACGAGAGGGCCTCGTTCAACCCGCTCAGCGTGCTCCGGATCCTCGCCGAGGATCGACGCTACGCGGGCTACATGGCCTGCATGATGGTGTTCGGATTCGGGAACCTGATGATCGGCCCGACGGTCGCGATCATCCTCGAGGACGAGTTCGAGACGAGCTACCTCGTCGCGATCCTCGTCACGAGCGTCGTCCCGCTCGCCGTCATGCCCGTCGCGATCCCGCTCTGGGCGAAGCTGCTGGGCAGCCGTCACGTGATCGATTTCCGCTCGTTCCACTCCTGGACGTTCGTCACCGCGAGCCTGCTCTTCCTGATCGCCGTCGAGTACCACCTGCTCCCGTTGATGTTCGTGGCGGCGGCCACGCTCGGCGTGGGATTCGCAGGTGGCATGCTCGCGTGGAACCTCGGCCACCAGTCGTTCGCCCCGCCGCATCGCGATGCCCAGTACATGAGCGTGCACGTGATCCTGACCGGGCTCCGAGGGCTCTTGGCCCCGTTCGTCGGGGTCCTCATCTACACCAGCTTCGCCGGCCTCCCGGGCCTGACCTTCGCGGTGGCCCTCGTGCTGAACATCTTCGGCGCGATCGGCTTCCTCGTGCTCCGCCGATCCCTCCACCGGACGGGTCAGCCGCCCTCCGCACCGCCGAGCTGACCGAGCAGGTCGACCAGGTACCAGCCGGCGAAGACCGCGGTGACCCCGAAGCAGGTCCACGACCAGCCCCGCCAGACCAGGCCCGGACGAGCGGTCGGGGGCATCTCCTCGCCGGTCACGCAGAGGTGGTTGAGGAGCACGAGGACCGGAGCGACCAGGAAGGACGAGATCGTCACGACGTCGATCAGGTCCTTGAAGGTGATCGACGTGCCGGAGAGGACGCCCAGCGGGATGGCCATGGCTCCCGCGGCCACGACGACGAAGGAGATCCAGTAGACGACGCGGTTCATCCCGGGCGGGACGTCCGTCCCGTCCGAAGGCCGATCGTCCTCCTCGCGATCACGACCGATCGAGCGACCGACGGTGTTCCACATCAATGCGGGGACCCCGGTGCGGTCGACGACCTCGACGGGCCTTCTCCAGGCCTCGAAGAGCCCGGTGATCGCCCGCGGGAATCCATCCGCCACGGTGACCGTCGTCGAGAGCATCGTCAGGAAGGCGGCGATCGCGATGATCGGCGTGAAGCCGGACCCCAGCTGCGTGCCGTAGAGATCGACGACCTGGGCCGCGAACTCCGAGGCGTTGGCGCTGAACTGCTCGCCGCGTCCGTGCATGACCGCCGCGCCGAGCACGACGAAGGCGATCGCCAGGATCATCGTCGCCAGGTATCCGACGTCGAAGTCGAGCATGGCCCGCGAACGTCCACCCTGCCGGCGGCCGCTGCGAGCCTTCGCCAGCGTCCAGAGGGAACTCCAGACGGCGATGTCGATCGGCGCCGGCATCCAGCCGACGATCGCCGCCGCCAGCGATCGATCGGCGCCGGTCTCGAGCGCGGGCCACCACGCGAGGTCGTCGAGGGAAAGCGATCGCAGGGCGAGCGCCATGGCGACCATGGTGCAGATCGCGAGGACGGGCACGACGAACTTCATCAGCCGTTCAAGGAGCCGGTAGCCGCCCGAGGCGAGGACGACCGCGACGAGGACCAGCAGGAGGATGGAGAGGACCGCTTCGTCACCGATCCCCTCGACCCGGACCCACAGGGCCGACAGGCCGTCCGAGATCGAGGGCACCAGGCTGATGAGCAGGCCGGCGGTCACGATCGTCACGGCGGCGAGCGTCGTGAAGCAGATCGCGAGCGTCAGGAGGCCGAACAGGACGAGGGTCCAGCGGCCTCGTCGGCGGTAGCCGTCGAGGAGCGAGGTGCCGGTGGCGGAGGCGTAGAGGGGGCCGAACCGGAAGGCAGGGAACTTCAGGACGCAGCTGGCGAGCACGAGGGTGATGGCCGCCAGTCCGAACTGGGCCCCGCCCCTCGTGCTCTGGACGAGGTGCGAGACCCCCACCGCGGCTCCCGCGAAGAGCAGCCCGGGCCCCACCGCGGCGAGCCAGGAGGTCCGGGAAGTCGTCTTCGGGGTCGTCTGGTCCATCGGCGACGAGTCTAGTGTCCGGCAAACCCCCTTGGTCGGAGCCCGGATGGCCGTATACTCCGCGATTCGCCTCCAGCGGCAGGCACCCGCGGAGGCGAGCGGGTGCACGTCGGCGCGGGCCGACACCGCGATTCGAACCGTCCCCGGATCGGCGGCCCTCAAGCCGCTCGGATCCACGACACACCCAACATGGTCGACTACAACCTGATCGAAGACCTCGGCATCGACGATACCGAGGCGGAATCGCTTCTCCGCGGCGCCTTCGGGGACGACGTCGCCGGCGGCGACATGGACTCGCTGCTCGGCTCCGACATGGAGTCCTTCTCCGCGGGGACGATCCTCAAGGGCAAGGTCATCGGATTCGCCGGCGACTACGTCGTGATCGACGTCGGTCTCAAGAGCGAAGGCCTCGTCGACAAGCAGGAGTTCGATGAAGCCGCGGCGGATCTCCAGCCCGGCGACGAGGTCGAGGTCCTGCTCGAGAACACCGAGGACGAGAGCGGCTCCGTCGTGCTTTCCAAGCGGAAGGCCGACCGCATCCGCGGCTGGGAGCAGATCCTCAAGACCCGTGCCGAAGGCGACATCGTCGAAGGCAAGTGCATGAGGAAGATCAAGGGCGGCCTCCTGATCGACATCGGCGTGCCCGTCTTCCTGCCGGCGAGCCAGGTGGACATCCGACGTCCCAGCGACATCGGCGAGTTCATCGGCCGGAACGTCCGGGCCGTCATCCTCAAGATCGACGAGGAGCGTCGGAACATCGTCATCAGCCGGCGGAAGCTGGTCGAGGAGGAGCGCGAGGAAGCCAAGCAGAAGCTGCTCTCCGCGATCACCGAGGGCGACATCGCCAAGGGCCGCGTCACGAACATCGCCGACTTCGGCGCGTTCATCGACCTCGGCGGCATCGACGGCCTTCTCCACATCACCGACATGAGCTGGGGTCGGGTCAACCACCCGTCCGAGCTCGTCAAGATCGGCGAGGAGATCGAGGTCAAGATCCTCAACATCGATCGCGAGAAGGAGAAGATCGCCCTCGGCCTCAAGCAGCTCGAGCCGTCCCCGTGGGAGGAGATCGAGCAGCGGTACCCGATCAACTGCCGCGTGACCGGCACCGTCGTCAACCTCATGACCTACGGCGCCTTCGTCCGCATCGACGAGGGCATCGAAGGGCTCGTGCACATCTCCGAGATGTCGTGGACCCGCCGCATCAACCACCCGAGCGAGTGCGTCCAGGTGGGCGACGAGGTCGAGGTCGTGGTGCTCGACATCGACAAGGAGAAGCTCGAGATCTCGCTCGGCATGAAGCAGACCGAGGTCAACCCGTGGGAGCTGGTCGCCGAGAAGTACCCCCCCGGCACCATCATCGACGGCAAGGTCCGGAACCTCGCGAACTACGGTGCGTTCATCGAGATCGAGCCCGGCATCGACGGCCTGCTCCACGTCTCGGACATCTCGTGGACCAAGAAGGTCGCCCATCCCAACGAGGCGTTCCAGAAGGGCGAGACCGTCCGCTGCGTCGTGATCGAGGTCGACCAGGAGAAGCAGCGCGTGGGCCTCGGCCTCAAGCAGCTCTCCGAGGATCCGTGGCTCGAGGCGATCCCCAGTGCCTACCGGCCGGGCATGATCGTGAAGGGCGAGGTCACGAAGATCACGAACTTCGGTGTCTTCGTCGAGCTCGAGAACAACCTCGAGGGACTCCTCCACATCTCCGAGCTCTCCGACCAGAAGGTCGAGAACCCGCAGGACGTGGTGAAGGTCGGGGACGAGGTCGACGTGAAGATCCTTCGCGTCGACATCGACGATCGCAAGATCGGCCTGAGCCTGAAGCGGGCCCAGTGGGGCGCCAACGACACCACCGACTACTCAGGTGGCGGAGTCGGGGACGGATTCGAGTCCCTGTCGCCGAAGCGTGGCGGCATGGACGACCACGGCGCGCTGGGAACCGACAAGATCGAGTTCTGACCCGACCGCGGGTCGAACGACGTTCGAACGACACACGGGCCCGTCCGAAAGGACGGGCCCGTGTCCGTGTCGGGCCTGGACGACGCGTCGTCCAGGGAGAGAGAGAGTTCGTGGTCGGACCTCTCGGTCCGGAGACGCGATGGGCGTCAGCACATCGCGATGAAGGTCAGGCAGGTCAGGAGCATGAGTCGGCGTCGATGAGTCGACGCATTCAGGATCTGGACGGCGAGCATGGCGTATTCTCCGATCTTCAAATGTCTTCCCTAGCGTGCGCCAGAGTCCCGTCCCCGCAAGTGCCCGTTCATCGCTCCTCGCGAGAACACGGCGCGGATGGCCGCACAGACCGACTCCGCCGACCGTCCGCCTCCCTCCGCACGGTCCACGCCGGCCCTCGGGGTCGAGTCCCGTCGGATTCTCGGACGGGCCCGACGGTCGGCGGCGGCGTTCGCAGCAGCCTGCTCGCGTCCCTGCTCGTGCTTCTCTCGATCGTGGCCGAGGCCACCTCCGCCCCGGGAAGCCCGCCGGATCCCGCCGAAGGCATCCCGGCGTTCCTCGAGGTTCACCGCTGGCTCGACGATGGGGCGTTCCCGGAGCTGGGCTCCGAGGGAGCCTCCATCGAGGTCGCCGACGCCTCCGCGGTCGGTGTCCTGCTGCGGCTCGACGGCAGGGCCGTCGGTCGTGGGCTCTCCACCGAAGGTGACGACATGGACGTCCGGAGAGCCGCCGGGCGTGCGTTCGCCCAGGCTCTCGGCGATCGAGTCATTCGAGACCTGCCGCCGGCCCTCCGGGACCAGGCCGGCCGGCGACTGACGCTCGAGATCGAGATCGCGGGTCCGATGCGACCACTCGTGGCGAGCACGCTGGCGGCGGCGGCCACCAGGATCCGTCCCGGGATCGATGGCGTGTCGCTGCGTCGAGACGGTCGGCGACATCTCGCCCTGCCCGGACGCCAGCTGGCGACCGGCACCGCGAGCTCGACCGCCTCCACCCTGCTTCGACTCGTCGACGAGGCCGGTCTTCCCGCGAAGGACCTTCCGGAGCTCCGTCGGCTCGACGCGATCGAGCTCGAGGTCTTCGAGACGGTCCGGCTCGGGCAGGACGAGGCCGCCGGCCCGGCGACGGTCCGACGACGGTCCGGGCCCGTGCTCGAGCGCGCCCCGATCGACCGAGACCTGCTCGAGGACCTTCGAACCCGACTCGAGGCGCGGATCGATCGCTGGCGGCCGCCGTCGCGTCCGGAGCCGCCGGCGGCGGATCCGGTTCCCAGGCCGTGGTTCGGGCCCTTCGATCCGGTCTCGGATCGCCACGAACCCCTGGATGCCGCCCCCCCCGACGCGGCGCTCGCGACCTGGGCCCTGGCCCGGACGAATCCCGATGCGGTCTCCGCGATCGATCTCGAGCCCGGTGAACAACTGGATCCCGAACTCGTCGATCTCGGACTCCTGGCCGCCTCCGCTCGCGGGATGCCGGATGCCGTTCGACGATGGTCGCGCGAGGTCGAGGCCCACCCGGCCGGATCCGATCCGATCGACCTCGCCCGTCGGGCCGCCGCCCTCTGCACCGCGACACCCGAGATCGTGCCGGACGAGATCGCCGCGGCGGCCCATGCGGCGGCATGGGCGGAATGCACCACGCCGTCCGACATCGTCGCCGCCTTCGACTGGCTCGCCCTGGCCGAACGCGGGCTCGCCGACCGCAGGGCGGGCGACCCGACGAATCGGCTGGTGTCCCTCCGGGCGGTTCGCGACGCGCTGCTCACCCGACGGATCGATCGCCGCGGCGTTGACACCGACGGGGCGATCCCACTCCGCGCCGGCATGATCGAATCGGTCGACGCCCGCAGCCTTCGGCCGGCGCTCGCGCTCGCCGTCCTTCGATCGTTCCCCGAGGAGGACGAGGAGACCTCGAGGCGATCCGAAGCGGCCATGGAGGGGCT
>JAYZBK010000240.1:0-7439 GCA_036339295.1 Planctomycetota bacterium | reverse complement strand
GAGTCGCCGGCGGCGGGTCGGTCGAACATCCGTTCTAGAACGAACGCCCCGCCGGCCCTTCGGGAGGGCGGGGCCGTTCTTCATCCGGTTGAGGAGTCGCGCTCGCGGATCACTCGAAGCCGGTGGCCTTGCCTTCGTACTGGGCCGATCCGAATCCGAGGATCGGCATGAAGATCATCGGCAGGAAGAAGAGGCCGATGGCCGTTCCGTTGCCGCGTCCGAACGACTTGGCGATCCCGTTGCAGATCAGGATGTAGATCACGAGGTTCACGATGGGAATGAGCATGAGCAGGCCCATCCACCACTGCAGCTTGGCGAGCTGCGCGAGGGCGATCTGGTTCCAGATCGGCACGATGATCGCGACGCCGAGGAGCCCGCCCTTCGAGAGCATCTTCCATCCGCCGCCGACGACGAGCACGAGGATCGCGATGTAGATCAGACAGCCGATGCCACCGATGGCCGCCGCCTCCTCGCCACCCATCGGGGCGGGCATGCCGCCGCCGTCCTGGAAGGGGTCGTTTCCGCCGTCCTGCATGGTGTCTCTCCGGTTCCGTGGTGGGAAATGGCCCTCGATGAGCCATTGCCAAGAGACTATCGGACAAGGACTCCGATGTCAGGCTTCCGCGATCGCCGTCAGGCGAATAACGCAGGAATCGCAATGTCCGCACGGCGTGCCGTCGAGACCGGGGTCGTAGCAACTGATCGTCCGATCCACCGGCACGCCGAGCGTCCGGGCACGACGGACGATGTCGACCTTGGTCAACTCGACGAGCGGGGCCACGAAACGCGGGCCGCGGCCCTCGATCCCGGCCTTGGTCGCCAGGTCGGCGAGTTGCTGGAAAGCAGCGAGGTACTCGGGACGGCAGTCGGGATAGCCCGAGTAGTCGACGGCGTTGATCCCGAGCCAGATCTCGGCGGCGTCCCGGACCTCCGCGAAGGCGAGGGCCAGGGCGAGGAAGACCGTGTTGCGGGCGGGAACGTAGGTCACCGGGATGCCGCCCTCCGCCCCGTGCCCATCGATTCGATCGCGCGGCACGTCGATGTCGTCGGTGAGGGCGCTGCCGCCGAAGGATGCGAGATCGACCGAGACCACGCGGTGCTCGACCGCCCCGATCGCTTCCGCGACCTCGGCGGCACGTTCGAGTTCGATGCGATGACGCTGGCCGTAGTCGAACGAGAGGGCGTGGCACCGCCGTCCCTCGGCCTGCGCCCAGGCGAGGACGGTCGATGAGTCGAGGCCTCCGGAGAGCAGCACGACGGCCCGCGGGGCGTCGTGCTCGTCGATCGTGTCCGGGTTCGCCCGTTCGCTCGCCAACGCCTTCGACCTCGCTTCCGCCTCAGACCGGACTCGCGACCGTCTCGAGGATCCGCTGCATGATCCGACGGGACGTGACCGTGTCGCCGTCGTGCATCGTGTTCCGCGTGACGACGCGGTGGGCACAGACCGGGAGGACGTTCTCGACGATGTCCTCCGGAACGCAGTGGTCGCGTCCGGCGAGGACCGCCGAGGCCCGGGCGGCCTGGGCGAGGGCGAGTGAACCGCGAGGGCTCATCCCGACGAGGAGGTCGTCGCTCTCGCGGGTCGCCTGGGCGAGCGCGATCACGTAGTCGGCGAGGCTTCGGTCCATCCTGACCTCGTCCGTCGTCTGCTGGAGGGCTCGGACGTCGTCCACCGAAAGCACCGGTTCGAGCGAGCGAAGCGTGTTCCGCGCCGGCTGGACGTCGAGGATCCGCGCCTCGTCGTCGGGAGAGGGGTAGCCGAGGCCGATTCGCATCAGGAATCGATCGAGCTGGTTCTCGGGAAGCAGGTAGGTCCCCTCGAACTCGTACGGATTCTGGGTCGCCACGACCATGAACGGATCGGGGAGCGCGTGCGTCCGACCCTCCGCGGAGACCTGGCCTTCACTCATCGCCTCGAGCAGGGCGGACTGGGTTCGAGGCGTCGTGCGGTTGATCTCGTCCGCCAGCACGATGTTGGCGAAGACCGGCCCGGGCCGGAATTCGAACTCCCCGCTCGGCCGATCGAGGATCGCCGCACCGGTGACGTCGGTGGGAAGCAGGTCGGGCGTGCACTGGATGCGGGCGAAGCTCGCGTCGATCGAACGAGCGAGCGACTTGGCGAGAACCGTCTTGCCGACGCCGGGCACGTCCTCGACGAGGACGTGTCCGCGAGCCAGGAGGCAGGCGAGCAGTCGGTCGACCGCTCGCCCGTTCCCCATGTAGACGGAGGCGATCGCGTCGCGAAGGGTCTTGAGGGCGGCATTCATCGAGGTTCCAAGTATACGGAGGCATGGAGGTCGATAGCCTTGGACGAGTCGATCGTCGTCCACGACCCCCACGAAGCATGCCAGACCCCCCGCCAACGCTCGTCATCGCGGCCCACCTCCCCTGCCGGGGATGCGGGCACGACCTGCACGGGCTCGCCGTCGAGGGCCGTTGCCCGGAATGCGGCATGCCCGTGGAGGAGACGCTGCGTTCATCGATCGATCTCGAGTCGATCACCGGGCACGAGGTGCGCCGTCCACGGCTGCTCTCGCTGGCCCTCGTCGCGGACGCCGCGGCGGCCGCCGTGGTTCTCTGCCTCGGCCTCGTGGTCCCACTCGTCGTGGTCATGGAGCACAAGGCGGTCGTGGACCCGAGCTGGGCGAGATTCGCCTTCGGGCAATGGGCCTCGGTCATGGGTTCCGCCGCCCTCGGCGCGATCGTGCTGATCGGCCTCGGCCTCGGGCTCGTCCGAACCGCTCGCCCCGATCGGGGGACGTTCGAGCATCGCACGGGCTGGTGGATCGGCACGATCCTGATGATCGGGCTCGCGTCCGCCCTCTCGTTCGTCGCGACGAGCTCCCGGGCCCGCGGACCGATCGAGATCGAGCACCTCGTGCTCGGAGCCGACCTCGCCCTCGGTTTCGCCGGCCTCGGGGCGATCATCTCGCTCTCCGCGATGCTCCGGTCCCTCGGCCGGAGAAGCAACCGCTACCGCCGGGCGGGGCGGGCCCGCCAGGCCGCCGTCCCGTTGCTGACGGGGCTCGGGATCTCCATCCTCCTCGGGACGACCTGGATCGCCCTCGTCGGCGGTGGAAGCGGCGGGAACCTCGCCGAGCTGGTGATCTACACCCGGCTGGTCGTGGCCGGCCTGGTCCTCCTCGGTGGGCTCTATCTCGTGGCCAACGCGGCCTGGGCGACCGCCCCGTTCTGGCGAGGCCCCACCTCGTTCGACCAGGTCGTCGCCCTCTCGACAGATCCTCCACCTGCCAGCATGGCAGACGACGAGCCGCCCTCGCTCCCGAGCTGACCGGCAGGCGGTGGACGTCGACCCCGGGACCCCTCCCCCCGCCCCGGAAAACGACCACCCGGGCCCTCCATGGGCCATCGCGGGGCCTGCGGCACGCCGATTCCGGGCCTCCGCTTTTGGCGCGGCGGTTGTAACTCCCTGAGGTCCGTCCGGCCACCACGGCCGGACCGAGTCCCATCCGCCTTCCCGGCCAGCGACGAGCCCCTTGCCCGACGCACCCGGCCGCGACGAACCAGGAGAATCAGACACCATGGCAGTGAAGGAACTGTCGTTCGACACCGATGCCCGCAAGTCCCTCCTCGCCGGCGTCGAGAAGCTCGCGAACGCGGTCAAGAGCACCCTCGGACCGCGAGGCCGCAGCGCCGTGATCGACAAGAGCTGGGGCGGCCCGACCGTCACCAAGGACGGCGTGAGCGTGGCGGAGGAGATCGAGCTCCGGGACAAGGTCGAGAATCTCGGTGCCCGCCTCGTGCGGGAGGCCGCGAGCAAGACCAGCGACGATGCCGGTGACGGCACCACGACCGCCACGGTCCTCGCCGAAGCCATCTTCAAGGCCGGCCTGAAGCAGGTGACCGCGGGCGTCGACGCGAACGCGCTCGTCCGCGGGATGCGTCGCGGGGTCGAGGCCGTGGTCGAGGACATCCGGTCCAGGGCTCGCCCGGTCACCGACGTCAAGGGCGGCATCGCCGCGGTCGCGACGATCTCCGGCAACAACGACGCGGAGGTCGGGAAGATCATGGCCGAGGCCTTCAAGCGCGTCGGCGACGACGGCGTGATCACGGTCGAGGAGGGCAAGGGTCGCGAGACCGAGGTCGACGTGGTCGAGGGCATGCAGTTCGATCGCGGCTACCTCAGCCCGAACTTCGTGACCGACGCCGAGGCGATGAAGGTCGTCCTCGAGAAGCCGCTGATCCTCATCCACGAGGACAAGATCGACGGGATCACCAAGCTCGTTCCGTTCCTCGAGAAGGCGATGGCGGCGAAGAAGCCGCTGCTCATCGTCGCCGAGGACGTGACCGGCGAGGCCCTGTCCACCCTCGTCATCAACAAGCTCCGCGGCGTCCTCCAGGTCTGTGCGGTCAAGGCGCCCGGCTACGGCGATCGCCGGAAGGCGATGCTCGAGGACCTCGCCGTCCTCACCGGCGCGACCGCGGTGATGAAGGACCTCGGCATCGAGCTCGACAACGTCGAGATCACCCAGCTCGGCCGGGCCAAGAAGATCGAGGTCACGGCGGACAACACCGTCGTCATCGAGGGCGCCGGGTCCACCGCGGACATCGACGCCCGCTGCGACCAGATCCGGGCCGAGATCGACCGGACCGACAGCGACTACGACCGCGAGAAGCTCCAGGAGCGGCTCGCGAAGCTCGCCGGCGGCGTCGCCCAGATCAACGTGGGCGCCGGCAGCGAGGCGGAGCTCAAGGAGAAGAAGGCTCGTGTCGAGGACGCACTCCACGCCACGAGGGCGGCCATCGCCGAGGGCGTCGTCCCGGGAGGCGGCTGCTCGTTCATTCGAGCCGCCGGTGCCCTGGACAAGGCCCGCAAGGCCTCCAAGGGCGACGAGAAGTTCGGCGTCGACATCCTCGTCGAGGCCCTCGAGCGACCGCTTCGGACGATCGCCGAGAACGCCGGGGAGAAGGGATCCGTCGTGGTCTCCAAGGTCGCCGAGATGAAGGGCGAGCAGGGATTCAACGCCCTCACGCTCGAGTACGGCGACCTCGTCGAGCAGGGCGTCATCACGCCGGCGAAGGTCGATCGCTCGGCCCTGCAGAACGCGGCGAGTGTCGCGGCGCTCCTGCTCACCACCGACTGCACCATCGTCGACGCCCCCGTCGAGGACGAGGGCGGCGACGACCACCACCACCACCACGACCACGGCGACCCGATGGGCGGCATGGGCGGCATGGGTGGCATGGGCGGCATGGGTGGCATGGGCGGCATGGGTGGCATGGGCTTCTGAGCCCGGCACCCCCACCGCCCCGTCCAGGACCAGGATCGAACGACTCACGAATCGAAGCACACTCCCGGCCCCACGCCGGATGAACAGGAGAATCAGTCATGCCCGTCCGACCCCTCGAGGACCGAATCCTCGTCAAGCCGCTCGAAGCCGAGACCAAGACCGCTTCCGGCATCTTCCTCCCGGAGAGCGCCAAGGAGAAGCCGATGCAGGGGAAGGTCGTCTCGACCGGTCCCGGCAAGCTCCTCGACAACGGCGAGCGCGTGAAGCCCGGCGTCAAGAAGGGCGACGTCGTCGTCTACGGCAAGTACTCCGGAACCGAGGTCGAGATCAAGAACATCACCCACCTCATCGTCCGCGAGAGCGAACTGCTCGGCGTGCTCGAGGGCTGACCGCGCGGTAAACCGCTTCAAGAAGAATCGCACGACTCCAAGGGAACCCCCCAGGATGACCAGCAAGCAGATGAAGTTCGACAGCGAGGCCCGCGCCGAGTTCAAGACCGGCGTGGAGAAGCTCGCATCGGCCGTGGCCGTGACCATGGGCCCCGCGGGACACAACGTCGTCATGGAGAAGTCCTATGGCGGCCCCGCCGTCACCAAGGACGGCGTCAGCGTGGCCAAGGAGGTCGATCTCCCCGGCCCGTTCGAGAACATGGGCGCCAAGATGGTCCAGCAGGTCGCCAAGAAGACCGCCGACGTCGCGGGTGACGGCACCACCGCCGCCACGGTCCTCGCCGCCGCGATCTACGACCGAGGCCTGAAGACCGTCGCGAGCGGCGCGAACGCCGTCGCCGTGCAGCGGGGCATCAACGCCGCCGCGGGGATCGCCTGCGACGCCATCAACGGCATGGCCTCGAAGTGCAAGGGCAAGGCCGACCTCCAGAAGGTCGCCACGGTCAGCGCGAACCACGACTCGCAGATCGGCTCGCTGGTCGCCGAGGCCATCGACAAGGTCGGCGCCGAGGGCGTCGTCGAGGTCGAGGAAGGCAAGACCGCCGAGACCACGCTCGACTACGTCGAGGGCATGAACTTCGACAAGGGCTACCTCAGCCCCTACTTCATGACCGATCCGAAGCGGGCCGAGGCCGTCCTCGAGAAGCCGCTGATCCTCATCCACGAGAAGAAGATCTCGAACCTCGGCGACCTGCTCCCGCTGCTCAACAAGATCGCGGGCTCGGGCAAGTCCCTCCTGATCATCGCGGAGGACGTCGACAACGAGGCCCTCGCCGCCCTCGTCGTGAACCGGCTCCGGGGCGTGCTCGAGGTCTGCGCCGTCAAGGCTCCCGGCTTCGGCGATCGTCGCAAGGCGATGCTCGGCGACATCGCCGCCCTGACCGGCGGCACCTTCTTCAGCGAGGACCTCGGCCGAAGCCTCGAGGACGTCGAGGTCGCCGAGCTCGGCACCGCCCGCAAGGTCGTCGTCACCAAGGACGACACCACCATGATCGAGGGCGCCGGCAAGAAGAAGGACATCGAGAGCCGCGCCTCCCAGATCCGCACGCAGTACGAGCGATCGACCAGCGACTACGACCGCGAGAAGCTCCAGGAGCGACTCGCCAAGCTCACCGGCGGCGTCGCGATCCTCTCCGTCGGCGGGGCCACCGAGATCGAGATGAAGGAGCGGAAGGACCGCGTCGACGACGCCCTCTCCGCCACCCGGGCGGCCGCCAAGGAGGGATACGTCCCCGGCGGCGGCGTCTCGTTCCTGCGGGCGATCGACGCGATCACCGAGTCGCGTCGCAAGGGCAAGGGCGACGAGCGGTTCGGCTACGACATCGTGGCCGAGGCCCTCGAGGCGCCGGCCCACCGGATCGCCAGCAACGCCGGCGTCGACGGCGACCTGGTCGTCTCGAAGGTCCGCGAGGCCAAGGGTGGCAAGGGATTCGACGCCGCGAGCGGCGAGTACGTCGACCTCGTCAAGGCGGGGATCATCGATCCCGCCCTCGTCGCCACCACCGCCCTGTCGAACGCGGCGAGCGTGGCCGGTCTCATGCTCACGACCGACGTCGTCCTCACCGAGCTGAAGGACGACGAGGATCCCGTGCAGGGATCCGTCAGCTGATCGGACCGCTCGCTCGACGTCGTCGAGCGACCGGGGGGGACGCCGCCGCCCCCCCCCCCCCCGCCGGCCCCCCCCACCCGGGGGGCCTGCCCCCCCCCCCCCCCCGGGTGTGGCCCCGGCCCCCCCCCC
>JAYZBK010000239.1:0-6235 GCA_036339295.1 Planctomycetota bacterium | reverse complement strand
CCCGGCTCCCCCCCACCCGGGGCCCGGCCCCCCCGCTGGCCCCCCCCCCGGGCCGGGCACCCGCCCCCCGGGCGGGGGGCGCGCCCCGCTTCGGAGGATTCCTGGTCGAGCTGGCTTCGAGCGGGATCGACGAGTCGTTCCCGTTCGAGGATCGTTGACCGGTCAGGCGTCCGAGCCCATGGTCACCGCGGAGACCGAATCGACCTCGAGGCGGAAGGGGCCGGCCTTCTTGTCGAAGATGTAGAACTCGAGGGCCCGGATGTCCTCGGGGCGGACGGTTCCCTGGAGTCGCTGTCCCATGAACTGTCGCTCGAGGGACGCGATCGGCACGATGACCTCGGTCCACTCGCCCCGCGTGGTGGGGAAGGACCTCCAGTAGCCCTCGGGGCTCGAACCCCGGTAGCCCTTGACGCCGAGCTTGTAGTCGCGGCCGTCGCCCTTGACGACGAGGCGGATCGCGTCGGCGTCCGCGAAGGTCCGCTCCGGGAGGTTGGTGCGGATCGAGGAGAACCCGCCGTTGTTCTCGAGCGAGGTCCTGCCGGTGAAGACGAGGGTGCCGTTCTCGAAGGCGATGTTCCCGGTCGATCGTCCGCCCATGACGCCGTCGAGGACGGTTCGCCATCCGCGGAGGTCGTCGGAGCCGGCGTCGAACTCGAAGACCGACCGGCCCCGGGTCATGATCGTCTCCGAGGGCCTCTCGGTGCGGGCGGAAGCGGTCGACATCTCGCTCTCGGCGGAGATCGATCCGTCCTGGATCGCGGCGAAGAGCTCGTCGATGATCCCTCGGTACGCCCAGGCGCGATCCCGGCCGTCGCCCATCCCGGCGATCCGCTCGAGCTCGCCGGCGATCCGCTCGCGCATCCGGGCGTCGACCCCGAAACCGCTGCCGAGGGCGACGGCGTCGAGGGCGGTCGCGTAGATCGCGGCGCAGGAGTCGGGATCGCCGTCGTTGAAGATGGGCGCTCCTCGGTTCACCGCGTTCTCGAGAAGCGACTCGAGCGGGACGATCTGCTTGGGGGGAAGAAGCACCCGATCGATCAGGTGGACGACGCCGTTCCCGGCGTCGACGTCGGCCGACTCGACCACCGCGTCGGAGACGAGGAGTCGACCCCGCACCGCGTCGAGCTCCAGCGTCGTGCCGGCGAGCGTCTCGATCGAGTCGCGGCCGACGAGGTCCGCCGCCTCGAAGGAACCGGCGACCACGTGGTGCATCAGGATCCGCTGGAGCGTCGGCCGACCGGCTTCGGTGAGCAGGCTCTCGAGGGTGCTCGAATCGAGGCGGGAGAAGGCGGCGTCGGTCGGTGCGAACACCGTGAAGGGGCCTTCACCGGTGAGGGCGTCGACGAGTCCGGCGAACTGGACCGCGGCCACGAGCGTGTCGAGGCGGCCGCTCGCGACGGCGGTCGAGGCGATGGTCTTGTCCTCCGCGGCGGTCTCGACGGTCGGCCCGAGGGCGGGGACCGAGCTGGACGCGGCGATCGCGCCGAAGGCGACGGCCCCGGCGAGCAGGGACGGAGCGACGAAGGAAAGCTGGGATTCGAACATGTCGATGCGACTCCGAAGGGGGCGGTCGGCCTCCCGATGGAGGCGTGGCGGCGTATTCGGAGTTCGAGGTCGTTGGATTCGGGGTCGTCCGGATCCGGCCGGAAGCCTCGATCAGGCGTCCACGAGGACCAGGTCGGCGGGGTCGATCCGAAGCCGGACGCTGGAGCCGGAGGCCCGGGACTCCCGCGGATGCAGCTCGAGGACCCGTAGTTCGGCGTTCCCGACGGACACGCGATGCTCCGCCGACTCGCCGAGGAACACGCTGCTCTCGACCTTCCCCTCGAGGGTGTTCCAGCCTTCCGGGGCCGAGGTCGTCTCCGAGCCCGAGACCAGCTGGATCGCCTCGGGTCGGACGCTCAGCACGGCGTTGCCGCCCTTCGCGGCGCTGGATCGGGTGACGAGCTCGCCCGCCTCGGTCTGGACGCGGGCACCGTGATCGTCGGAGGCGTTCGCCGTCCCCTCGAGGAAGTTGGTCTCCCCGAGGAAGCTGGCGGTGAATCGGTTCCGCGGCCGGTCGTAGAGCTCGCGGGGGCCTCCGATCTGCTCGACCTTCCCGTCCCGAAGGACCGCGAGTCCGTCGGCGAGGGACAGCGCCTCCTTCTGGTCGTGGGTGACGTAGATCGTCGTGATGCTCGCCTGGTCGACGATCCGCCGGATCTCGACCCGCATCTCGAGTCGGAGGCGGGCGTCGAGGTTCGACAGCGGTTCATCGAGAAGGAGCACGCTCGGCCGGAACGCCAGCGCCCGCGCGAGCGCGACCCTCTGCTGCTGGCCACCCGAGAGCTGCGTCGGCTTGCGGTCCCCGAGTCCCTCCATCCGGACCAGTTCGAGGGCTTCGCCGACCCTCTGTCGCACTTCCGCATCGGGCGTCCGCCGGACCTTCAGGCCGAAGGCGACGTTCTCGAAGACCGACAGGTGGGGCCAGAGGGCGTATCCCTGGAAGACCATGCCCGCGTCCCGCTTCTCGGGAGGCAGCGCGGTGACGTCGCGGTCCCCGAACCGGATGACGCCCGCGGTCGGCGTCTCGAAGCCGGCGATCATCCGAAGGAGCGTCGTCTTCCCGCAGCCGGAGGGACCGAGGAGGAAGAAGAGGCTCCCGGTCGGGATCTCGATGTCCACCCCGGCCACGGCCGTGGTCTCCCCGAAACGCTTCACGATTCCCTCGACGCGGACATCAGTCATGCCCGGGATCGTACCGGATCGCCACCGCCGTTCGGCTCCGGACGATTGGTGGATGAATCGATCATCGATGGCCGAAGTGATCGGAAGCCGTTACCGTCGGCGCCGGAGACCTGCTCGTGCCGATCCCGCCCACCGACATCGCCATCGACGACGACTCGTCCGGTCCCGCCTCCATCGGTGCGACCCGGTCGGCGGACGCGGGGTTGGCGGTCGCCGCGGCCGGCCTCGATCGTCTCCGGAAGCATCGAGCTCGCCGTTGGGACGCCTCGGCCATCGATCGGATCGTCGCATCGATCCAGCGGGACGCATCGCGGGCGCAGCGAGGGACCGGCGACTTCGCGGAGGCGTGGGAGGCGGAGGTCCCGGAGGCGCTGCGAGACCGATGTCGGATCCACTCGGTCCGCGTGGGGGTCGCCCGCGTCGAAGCCTCGGATCCCAGCGTCCGATATGAACTCGAACGCCTGCTGCGGGAGGGGCTCCTGCTCGCGGTTCGCCGGCGGTTCGGCAAGCCGCTTCGACGCGTCCGGGTCGACTCGGCCTGGTCTCGCGACGCCTGATCGGGGCCGGACGGCCGCCCCTGGAGGGGACTCGGCGTCCGATTCGCGGGCCTTCGACCCCGTTCTCGGGCGTTGTCCGCCTTCATCCACCAGGGTTCGATGGACATCAAACCCTGACCGATATTTCCAAAGTTTCCTATTGCAACTTCTGCGCGGTCTGCCAGAATGCGAGATCCAGTGTGAGAGCTGGACCGCCGTGCAGTGTGCCGGTATCGAGAGAGCAATGCCCCGCCGAGAACCGGGGCCGTTGATTGGGAGCTTGAGAGAGATGAAGTCCCTGTACCTCTTTGGCCTCGCGGCCGCGACGTCTGTCGCCTCGTCGGCTGCTGCCGGGCTCGAGCCCGGTGACATGATCACCCTGAGCCGCATCGGGCTCGGCAACGGTCATGCCGTGATGATCAACTACGACGGGACCCGCACCTACGACCAGGTCGTGAACGGTCCCAGCCAGTTCGCTCTTGCCGGCACGAACGTCTTCGCCGCGTCCACGGGCGGTCGGGTCAAGACCTTCTGCGTGGAGCTGAACGAAGGCTTCGAGGATGGCGACCTGGTCTACACCGCCACCGACCTCGGCGGCGTTCCGGAGCACCAGCCCCCCGGCAACATGACCATGGCGAAGCAGGTCATCATGCAGGACCTCTACGCCCGCTGGTACGACTCGATCTTCACGCACTCGTTCACCGAGATGAACGACGTCGCCGCGGCCTTCCAGCTGCTGGTCTGGGAGATCTCCCACGAGAGCTTCACCTCCGAGACCGACGCCAGCTCCGGCGTCGCGGAGATGAGCCTGAGTGCGGGTGCCATGGCCGCCACCGACTTCGGTGGGTCCGCCGTCAGCGCCCTCGTCCAGGACATGATCGACAGCCTCGGTGACGGCGGCTTCCGGGCCGACTACCGCGTCCTCGGTCTCACGAACCCGGACAGCCAGGACATGCTGATCGTGGTGCCCTCGCCCGCGGTGATCGGCCTCGCCGGTCTCGGCCTCGTCGGCCTCCGACGTCGCCGCCGCTGAGTCGATCCCCGATACCACAGCTCTCGACCCAATCGTCGTGGCCGACCTCCCCTGCGGAGGTCGGCTGCGTTTTTGCCTCTCGATCGGTCACCGTTCCGGTGTCGCCGACGGGTCAGCCGTCGGCCAGGGCGGTGACTTCCGCCGGGATCGGTCGCAGGGCGCCCTCGGCATCGATGCAGGCGATCGTCGACGTCGCCGAGGCGAGGAGCTCGCCGGTCGAGGCGACGAGGTGGTACCCGTGCCGGAATCGGGCCCGGGTTCCCTCGATCAGGTGCGTCTCGAGCCTGAGGTCGTCGTCGTACCGGGCCGGTCTCCGGAAGCGCGTGGCGAGATCGACGACGACCAGGAAGTGACCCTGCTCCTCCAGCGCTCGATACGAGCCGCCACACTCGCGGAGCATCTCGGTCCGTCCCATCTCGAACCACACGGCGTAGACCGAGTGGTGCACGACCCCCATCGGATCGCATTCCACGTAGCGCGGTCGGATGGAGAGGGTCGAACGGCGGATCGATCCCGCGGCGTCGAACTCCGCCGGATGTCCATCCCTGGAGGGTCGGGTACCTGGTCGCGGCATCCCCGCATGCTACGGCAGGAGGGTGCGTCACTTCCCGATGCAGAATCGTCCGAACACGAGGTCGAGCACGGATTCGTGGTCGAACGTCCCGGTCACGCGGGAGATGCCCTCCGCGGCGGCCCGGCAGGCTGCGGCCGCCGTCTCGGGATTCGCCGGCGGTCGTCCCGGACGCGCGGCGTCGAATTCCGCGATCGCGTCGTCGACCCGTTCGACCGCTTCCCGCACGAGTCTGGTCCAACCGACGACCGGAGCGGCGGCGATCCGTCGATCGGCGAGGATCGCCGTGATCCTGCGGCGGAGATCCGCGAGTCCGAGACCCGTCCGCGCGGACGTGGCCACCTCGTTCGACCCGACCGGCCGTGGCGAAGCCGGATCCGCGAGGTCCTGCTTCGTGAGCACGAGAAGATCGCCGACGTCGACCTCGGTCGAATCGTCGGATGCCCGGCACTGGAGGACGATGTCGGCCCGGCGGACCGCGGTCCGGGTCGCCTCGGCCGCGAGCCCCTCGAGTCCGCCGTGATCCATCGGCGGCCCGCCGGTCCCCGCGGTGTCCACCAGTCGGATCCGGATCGTGCCGTCGTCGCCGTCGAGGTCGAGGTCCGCCTCGATCGCATCGCGCGTCGTCCCCGCCACCGGTGAGCTGACGACCCGGTCGAACCCGAGCATGGCGTTGAAGAGCGACGACTTGCCCGCGTTCGGGGGTCCGGCGAGCACGACGACGGGATCACCCGTCCTCGCCTCGCCGAACGTCTGGGCCGCTTCCAGCATCGAGAGAAGTTCCGCCCTGACCTCATCCAGCGGCTGGAGGAGCTCTTCGGTCGTGGCGCCGACGACGTCCTCCTCGTCGGTGAAGTCGATCGATGCCTCGAGACGAGCCATCACCTCCTCGAGTCGTCGGGCCTGCTCCTGCAGTCGTCGGCCCGGCCGGGATCGTCGAATCGAATCGACCTCGTCGAGTTCGTCGTCGCGATCCGCCGCGACGGCCGCGGCGATCGCGGTCGCTTCGGCCACCGACAGTCGACCGTTCAGGAAGGCCCTGGCCGAGAATTCCCCGGGGCCCGCCGCGCGAGCGCGACCGAGACGACGGCGCAGCGTCGCACAGGCCTCGTCGACGACTCGCTCCGCGAGGTGCCGGGCACCGGGCACCTGGATCTCGATCACGTCCTCGCCGGTGAAGGAGTCGGGACCCGGTGCGACCAGCATGACGACCGGGAGGTCCCGACCTCCATCGAGCGCCCAGGTCCCGGGAACGATCCCGCGACGGGGTGGATCCACCAGCCGTCGGGCGTCGCCCCCCACCCTGTCCGCGATCGCTTCGACGGCGCCCGGGCCGGAGATCCGGACCGCGGCGCGACGGCCGACCCC
>JAYZBK010000238.1:0-12474 GCA_036339295.1 Planctomycetota bacterium | reverse complement strand
GTCCCCCTTCGGATCCACGACCACGAACAGGTACTCGAGGTCCCCGAACTCGTCGAGCCATCCGAGGACCGGCTCCATGAAGGGCCGATCCTCGGCGATCAGGTGGTTGGTGTCGGCGTCGAGATGAAGCCGGTTCGCCGCGAGCACGCCCCCCGCCACGGCGAGCACGATCGCCACCACGACGACGGGAAGGGCTCCCCCGACGATGAGACGGGCGAGGGGATCGACCCATCGCGGCGTCCGGGAGCGATCGTTCATGAACCGGAATCCGAGCGGCGAGGCGGCATCCCGCGATTATCTCAGGAAAGCATCGATGCGAGGCGTAAGATCGTGAATACGAGGCCGGAAGTCGTCGAACCCCGCCTCGGAGCACCGTCATGATCTCGAAGACCCGACCCACCATCGCCATCGCACTCGTGGCCGCCTTCGCATCCAGCGGGGTCGTCCATGCCCAGGAGGCCCATTCGGTCGCCCGGCAGTGGAACGAGATCCTGCTGGAGTCGATCCGGAACGACCGTGCCCGGCCGGTGGTCCATGCCCGCAATCTCTTCCACCTCTCCGCCGCGATGTGGGACGCGTGGAGCGCGTGGGACGCCGGCGGCTCCAGCCACTGGCTCGTGGACGAGTCCCCGCGGCTCAAGGGCGACATGGAGGCGGCCCGCCGGGCCTCGATCTCCTATGCCGCCTTCTCGCTGCTCAAGTTCCGGTTCGCGAACTCGCCCGGGTTCGAGGACGTCGAGCCCTTGTACGACCAGCTCATGATCGATCTCGGCTACGACCCGACCTATTCGTCGACCACCGGCGACGACCCTCGGGCGATCGGCAACCGGATCGCCGCCGAGTACGTGTTCTTCGGCCTCTCCGACGGGTCGAACGAGATCGACGACCACGAGAACCAGTGGTACGCGCCGATCAACGAGCCGCTGGTCCCGCCGGAATCCGGCACGCAGGCGATCGACGTGCCCGACCGCTGGCAGCCGCTGGCCCTCGACTACTTCGTCGACCAGTCGGGCAACATCGAGCTCGGCGGCTATCCCGAGTTCCTCGGTCCGGAGTGGGGGAACGTGGTCCCGTTCTCGCTTCGCGAGGACCAGCGGGACGTCCGTGAGCGGGACGGGAATCCCTACCCGGTCTACCTGGATCCGGGCTCGCCCCCGATGCTCGTGCCGGCCGAGGAGGATCGCTTCCTCGAAGGCTTCGAGCAGGTGCTTCACTGGTCGACCCATCTCGATCCCGCCGACGGGGTCACCGTCGACATCAGCCCGAACTCGATCGGCAACGCGACGCTGCCGACCGACGGAAGCGACATCGACTGGTTCTACGACGCCGCGAACGGCGGCGACATCGGCGCCGGGTACGCGGTCAACCCCGTGACCGGGGACACCTATCCGACGCAGGTGGTCCCCCGGGCCGACTACGCCCGGGTGCTGGCGGAGTTCTGGGCCGACGGCCCCGACTCCGAGACGCCTCCCGGCCACTGGTTCGACATCCTCAACGACGTCATGGACCACCCGGCCTTCGAACGAAGGCTCGGCGGCGCGGGGCCGACCCTCGATCCGCTCGAGTACGACGTGAAGGCGTACTTCGCGCTCGGGGGCTGCATGCACGATGCGGCGATCGCGGCCTGGGGCTGCAAGGGCTGGTACGACTACGTCCGCCCGATCTCGGCGATCCGCTGGATGGCGGAGAACGGCCAGCGCACCGACGACACCCTCTCGAACTACCACCCGCACGGACTCCGGCTGATCGACGATCTCGTCGAGGTGATCACCGACGCCTCGAGCGCCCCGGGCGAGCGACACGAGGCGCTGCGGGGGGACGACGACGAGAACCTCGGTCGGATCGCGGTCTTCTGCTGGGCGGGTCCCGACTACATCGGGGACCCCGCGACCGACATCGCCGGATGCCGCTGGATCCTCGCCGAGGACTGGTGGCCGTACCAGCGTCCCACGTTCGTGACGCCCAACTTCGCCGGCTACGTCTCCGGGCATTCGACCTTCAGCCGCGCCGCGGCGGAGCTCATGACCCTCCTCACCGGATCGCCCTGGTTCCCCGGGGGGCTCGGCGAATACGTCGCCACGGCCGACGAGTTCCTCGTCTTCGAGGCCGGCCCGAGCGTCGAGGTGCGGTTGCAGTGGGTTTCGTACCGGGATGCGAGCGACCAGTGCTCGCTCAGTCGCATCTGGGGTGGGATCCATCCCCCGGCCGACGACATCCCCGGACGACTGATCGGCCTCGTCGTCGGGCCGCAGGCGTGGGACCATGCCAACACCTACTTCGGTGCCGTCGGCTGCCCCGCCGACCTGAACGGCGACGGCGTCGTCGACGGTCTGGACCTCGGGGCGATCCTCGCCGACTGGGGCTGCGTCGGCACCTGCGACGCGGACCTCGACGGGAATCTCGTCGTCGATGGAGCCGATCTCGGCCGGTTCTTCGCGGCCTTCGGCGGCGACTGCTGAATTCGCGGGCCGGGCTCCCGCCGCTCAGGCGGGCACTTCGATGGTCGAGAGTCGATCGCACGCCACCCGACCGCCGACGATCGTGAGCATCGCCCGCGAGACCGCCCTTCGCCCGTCGAACGGACAGTTGCGGGCCTTCGAGGCGAACCGATCCGCGTCGATCGTCCACTCGTGCGTCGGATCGATGACGGTGATGTCGGCGGGGCCGTCGACGGCGAGTCGTCCCACGCCTTCCCGGTCGAGGCCGAGAAGCCTCGAGGGCTCGATCGTCATCAGGGCGAGCAGTCGCGGCCAGTCGATCGCGCCGCTCGCGACCAGGGCCTCGACGTACAGCGGGAGGGCGCATTCGACGCCGATGATGCCGAGGGGAGCGTCCTCGAAGGGCAGGGCCTTCTCCGCCTCCGTGTGCGGCGCATGATCCGTCGCGAGCACCGTGATGATGCCGTCGACCACGCCCTGGACGAGGGCCCGTCGGTCGGATTCCTCCCGGAGCGGGGGGTTCATCTTGGCATGCGTGTCGAAGCCGTCGCACGCCTCGTCGGTGAGCAGCAGGTGGTGGGGGGAGACCTCGCCGGTGGCGGGGACGCCGTCCGCCTGGGCCGCCCGGATGATCTCGACCGAGTTGCCGCTGGAGAGATGCTGGGCGTGGTACCGGGCGCCGATCTCGCGGTCGAGACGAAGATCGCGTTCAAGCATGAGCTCCTCCGCGACCCGGGGCCACCCGACGAGTCCGAGTCGGGCGGAGACCACGCCTTCGTGCATCTGGGCGCCGCGGGTGAGCGTCGGCTCCTGGCAGTGCTGCATGAACGCGGCGCCGAGCGAGGCGCACGTCTGGAGGACCCGTCGCATCATCGCCGCGTCGGCGATGCCGTCACCGTCGTCGGTGAAGGCGGCGGCACCGGCCTCGCGCATCGCGTGCATCGGGGCGAGGGCCTCGCCCTGGCGGCCGAGGGTCGCGGCGGCCGCGATCTCCACCCGGCATCGGGCGGTCTCCCGAGACTTCATCGCGACCCAGTCGACCTGGTCCACGGAATCGATCGTCGGCGCCGTGTTCGGCATGCAGCAGACGGTGGTGAAGCCGCCGGCGACCGCGGACGCGGTCCCGGTCTCGATCGTCTCCTTGGCTCCCTGTCCAGGCTCGCGCAGGTGGACGTGGGGGTCGACGAGGCCGGGGGCCACGATGAGGCCCGAGACGTCCCGACGGATGGCCCCCTCGGCCTCCAACCGGCCGGGCTTCGTCTCGATCGCGGCGACGCGACCCCCCTGGACGAGCACGTCCGCGGTGGCATCGAGCCCGGATGCGGGGTCGACGACCCGGCCGCCGGCGAGGATCAGGGCATCGGTCTCTTGCTTCATCGGACGTTCCTCTCGTCTGCGTCCCGGTCGAGGAAGCACGGACCCCGGGGCCGGGACCGGGCGGGCGTGCATCCTACGTGCGGACGGGGACCACATGAAAGACGACGCCCCTCCCGCAGGGCGGGAAGGGCGTCGTGGTCGGTCGTTCCTGTCGTGGACAGGTCCGCTGTTCGGCGATCAGCCGGCGTCGCTGCCGCTGAAGGGGCAGCTGGCGGCCTTGTCGGAGCAGCTGCTGGAGCAGTCGCTGCCGGAGACGGCGCCGGGGGCGGCGGGCATCATCTTGTCCGAGCAGGAGGTGGCGCAGCTGGTCTCGCAGCTGGAGGCGCAGTCGCTGGAGACGGCACCCGGGGCGGCGTCGCCACCACAGGAGCCGCAGCAACCGCTGGTGGCACCGGGGGCGGCGTCGTTGGCCTTGTTGTTGTTGCAGCCGACCAGCGCGAAGGCGGCGGCGAGAGTCGCGGCAGTGAAGAGAGTCTTCATCGAGAGCTCCAATGGTCAAGTCGTTGGGCGGGACCCCGGAATGGGCGGCACCGTGCCGACCGACCGGTCATTCCTGAACGCCTATCCTAGAACGAGATCGGCCACTTCCGCAACGAGGGTGCGAGCGGTCGCGAGCAAAACCGTTTTCGATCCCCCGACCCCGCGGATTCGTTCATTCTCGGACCTCCATGTGACGGACTTTCCCCAAATCGATGGCGAAGGCGACCCCGGGGCTCCCTCCCCGGGCCCGGAAGCGGGGATCGATCGTCTCGAACGCCTGGCGGCGCAGGCGAGGGGGCTGCCGAAGGTCCCGGGCGTCTACCTCTTGAAGGATGCCGGCGGGGTGGTCCTCTACGTCGGGAAGGCCTCCGTCCTCCCGAACCGGGTCGCGTCCTACTTCCAGCCGTCCGCCGATCACGGCCATCGGAAGAACACGATGCTGCCGCTCGTCGAGGACTTCGACGTCATCGAGTGCGAAGGCGAGTGGGAGGCGCTGCTCCTCGAGAGCCGCCTCGTCAAGGACATCCGACCGAGGTTCAACGAGCGACTCGTCGACGACAAGACGTTCCCGTATCTCGTGGTGACGACCAGGGACGAGTTTCCCGGGGTCTTCACGACGCGGAACCCGGCCGACGAACGGTTCAAGGGTGCGAAGGTCTTCGGGCCGTTCACCAGCGTCCAGTCGCTTCGGCAGGCGGTGCAGCTCCTCCAGCGGGTCTTCAAGTACCGCACCTGCGACCTCGACATCCGATCGGACGACCCGCGGAACCGGTCCTTCCGGCCGTGCCTCCTCCATTCGATCGGACAGTGCACCGCGCCGTGCGCGAATCGGGTGTCGCCGGAGAACTACCGCGCCGACATCGATCGATTCCTCCGGTTCCTCGGATCCAAGCGAAGCCAGATGCTCCGTGAACTGAAGACGGAGATGGACGAGGCCGCCGAGGCGAGGAGATTCGAGCGGGCGGCGGTCATCCGCGACCAGATCCGCGCGATCGAGCGACTCGACGAGCGGGAGCGGCGGCGCAAGGAGGACGGCCAGTTCGACTGGCAGCCCGAGGTGACCTCGTTCGTGCACGACCCGCTGAAGGGGGTCCAGTCGTTGCAGAGGACGCTCGGCCTCGACGAGCCGATCCGCTGCATGGAGGCGATCGACATCGCCCACCTCGCCGGCGAGGAGACCGTGGGGTCGAAGGTGTGCTTCATCGACGGGCGACCGTTCAAGGACGGCTACCGACGCTTCCGGATCCGCTCGGTCGACAACGACGACTACATGGCGATCCGCGAGGTCGTCTCCCGCCGGTATCGCGAGGCCGGCGAAGGCAACGAGCTCTACCCCGACGTCATCCTGATCGACGGTGGACTCGGGCAGCTCCACGCGGCCCTCGAGGCGTTCGAGCAGCTCGACGTGAGGCCACCGATGGTCATCTCGCTGGCCAAGAAGGAGGAGCTCATCCACGTGCAGGAGCGTGGCGAGCCCATCAAGCTGGGCCGCGAGAACCTTGGCCTCAAGCTCTGCCAGGCGATCCGGGACGAAGCCCACCGGTTCGCGCAGCACTACCACCACGTCCTGCGCCGGAAGGCGGTCCTCGGCGAGGAGGCGGACCGGCGGCCGCCGGATTCGAGACGGCCGCGGAAGCCCCGGTCGGACGGGAACCCCGGCACGGGGGAGTGAGTGACGGGCCGCCGGGCTGGTAGCCTCCCGTCCGGACCAGGGGTCGTCGACCGAGGAGAGCCGACATGGGTGGAGCAGGTTTCGACATCGCCGTGATCGGCATCGGCTTGATCGCCGCGGCCTGCTTCGTGGGCCTCGTCTTCCTCGGGGTCTACTGCTGGACGCTCTACATCGCCATGAAGGCGGCGGCCGCGGTGCCGCCGGGGCACCGTCGTTTCGAGCCGGGGCTCGTCTGGCTCATGTTGATCCCGCTCTTCAACGCCGTCTGGGCGTTCTTCATGACCCGCGGCATCACCCGCGGGATGCAGCAGGCATTCGCCTCGCGCGGCCTCGAACGGGGGGATTGCGGGGCAGGGGCCGGTCTCGCCTACGCGATCCTCACCGCGATCTCCGTGGCGCTCTCGCTGATCACGAGCATCGTGCAGTCGGCGACCGGGCAGGAGGGCGGCGCGGGCGCGATCGCGTCGTGCGGCGGCTCGCTCGTGGGCATCGGAAGCCTCGTCTACTGGATCGTGTTCCTGGTCCGCGTGAACCGGCTCGGGAAGGAACTGCGGCTGGAGTTCGAACGTGATCGAGCGTCGGTTCCGTCGCAGCCGCCGACCGAACCGCTCGACTGAGTCGAGCATCCTCCCCGGCGCGTGGTGGATGAAACCGGATGGACGCACGCCCCCCGACCGGTGTCGAGGGGCGTGCGATGTCGGCTTGGATCAGGCCTTGCCCCGGCCCGGGCCTGGCAGGGGGATCAGGCGGGGCTGGGCATGACGTCGCCGAGTCCCTCGTCCTCGTCCTCCGGCGTCGGCTGCTGCGGTCGCGGCGGCGTGGATTCGGTCTCCGCCGCCAGCAGTTCCGCGACCGTCGGCTTCGAGATCTTCTCGCCCTTCATCAGCCGGTCGACGTCGTCGGCGCTGATGGTCTCGTAGCGAAGCAGCGCCTCGGCGACCGCGGTCACGTCATCCCAGTGCCGCTCGACCAGGCGGTTGCAGTCGTCGAACGCCGCGTCGACGATCCGGCGGACCTCCTCGTCGATGACCCGCGCGGTCTCGTCGGAATACTCCTTCTCGGGAAGGAACATCTCGCGGCTGTTCTCGCCGGCGTAGTTGAGGAAGCCGACCCGGTCGCTCATGCCCCACTCGAGGACCATGGCGCGGGCGTACTGCGTGGCCATCTTGATGTCCATGCTCGCACCGCTCGACACGTCGCCGGTCTTCTTCTGTTCGGCGATGCGGCCGCCGCAGAGGACCTTCAGCGTCGCGTCGAGGTACTTCCGCCCGAATCCCGTCCGGTCCTTCTCCGGGAGGCTGAAGGTCGCGCCGCCCGCCTTGCCGCGGGGGATGATCGTCACCTTGTGCAGTGGATCGGCGTCCTCGAGCAGCGCCTGGACCACGGCGTGTCCCGCCTCGTGGTACGCGGTCGCGACGCGATCCTCCTCCTCGACCTTCCGGCTTCGTCGGGCGCGGCCCCACCGGACCTTGTCGCGGGCCTCCTCGAGATCGGAGAGCTCGACGAAGTCCTTCTCCTCCATGGTCGCGATGATCGCGGCCTCGTTGATGAGGGCGGCGAGATCGGCGCCGGAGAACATGGGCGTGCCGCGGGCCACTCGCTCGAGGTCGACGTCGGGGCCGAGCTTGATCTTCTTCGCATGCACCGCGAGGATGTGGGCGCGCCCCTCGAGGTCGGGCAGGGTGACCGCCACCGTCCGGTCGAAGCGACCGGGTCGGGTCAACGCCGGGTCGAGGACGTCCGCCCGGTTCGTGGCGGCGATGACGATGACCTGGTCGGTCGCATCGAAGCCGTCCATCTCGACGAGGATCGCGTTCAGCGTCTGCTCGCGTTCGTCGTGGCCACCGGTGGTGAACCCGCCGCCTCGTCGGCGACCGACCGCGTCGATCTCGTCGAGGAAGATGATGCAGGGCGAGTTCTCCTTCGCCTGCTTGAAGAGGTCGCGGACCCGGCTCGCACCGACGCCCACGAACATCTCGACGAAGTCCGAGCCCGAGATCGTGAAGAACGGGACGTCGGCCTCGCCCGCGATCGCCTTCGCGAGGAGCGTCTTGCCGCATCCGGGAGGGCCTTCGAGAAGGACGCCGCGCGGGATCCGGCCGCCGAGTCGCTGGAACTTCCTGGGGTTCTTGAGGAACGCGACGATCTCCGTCAGTTCGTCCTTCGCCTCGTCGACCCCCGCGACGTCCTTGAACGTGACGTTCACGGAGTCCTTCGTCTGCACGCGGTGCTTGCTCTTCCCGAAGTTGCCGAGCATGCCGCCGGGGCCGCCGCCGGCATTCCGCATCGAACGGAACACGAAGAACCAGAGAAGGAGGATCACGAGCAGGATCGGACCGAAGCTCGTCAGGATGATCAGGAACGTGTTGTCGTTCCGCTCCATGTCGAACGGGATCTTCTCCGCCCGGAGTTCGCTCAGGATGTACTCGACCCCGCCGTCGGCGGCGATGACCACCTCGATCGGGACGCCGGCCCGCTGGCCCGCGGCGTCGGTCGCCCCGGGATCGAGATCCTTGTCCGCCTTGCGGAGGGCGGTCATCCGGCTGTCGCTGACCTTGACGGAGCCGGGTTCGATCAGCTGGCTGCCCCAGTAGTTCTTGAACTCGTCGATCGACACCTGCTCGGCCCGCTGGCCGCTTCCGGTGATCACCACCCAGATGAGGGCGATGACGGCGAACAGGACGAGGAGGGAGGTCAGCGGACGCGGGGGTCGCGCGGGCTGGGGCGTTCCCGGGCCGTTCGGCGGACCGCCCTCTCGACGGGGCTGGTCCCCGTCAGGGGCGTCGTTGCTGGACTGGATGCGGATGGCCGACTCGGAGTTCATTCGTTTTCACCTGGGGCGAGGGAGGATGCGATGGCATTCGCCGGGGAGCCGGGATCCGATTCCGGGATCACCAGTCGCTTCTCAAGACGTCGACCAGATCGGTCGCCAACTGCTGTACGACACCAAATCGAGCGAGATCGACGGTTTCCATGGCCGGCCTGGAAGGCGTGAAGAGGGCAGAGGCCGAGAACCCCCGTCGGCTCACCACGGGCTCCCCGGTCGCGAGGTCGATCCACTCGAAATCGAGCTCCACCTTGAACATCATCTCCTGTGCGAGGCCCGTGACGGGACTCTGGGAGAGGGGGATGAGTTCGGCCGAGACGATGGAGCCCCGGAGAAGGGTGTCCGCGGTCCCCGCACCCGCGACCTTGTAGGGGGTCCCGGACTCGACTTCGGTCACGAGGGCGCGGGCGAGTTCCCGCTCGAGGCCTCGGAAGTACGTCTGGTTGGTGAACATCGGAACGGCGATGCTTCGGTACTGCTCGGGGTGGGTCCACTTCATCGACCAGCCTTCGCCGGGATCCGAGGCGCACCCGGGCAGCATGGTCGCGGCGACGAGGAGCAGGAGCCCGCCGAATCGGGCATTGGTCGCGGCGCCGATCACGAGGATCCCCCTCGGCCGGCATCGGTCGATTCCACCGGCCGCTCGGGCTCGAGTCCGGCCGCGTCCGGGATCGCGGGTTCGGCGATCGGGGCCACGCCGGTCTCCATCGGTCCGGCCTTGCCGAGCATCGCCGCGGCGAGCGCCTGGTAGTCCGGGGCGGTCGCGGCGATGTTGGCGGGCATGCGGGCGAGCACGCCGGGCACGATGCGGAGGGCGTCGAGCGCGGCGACCGTCTCGGGATGGCGTTCGATCACCCGCCGGATGTAGAGCTCCGCCGAGATGGGATCGTCGACCGAGAGATACCAGCGGGCGGTCACGAGGAGCTTCCTCGCCTCCGACTCGTCGATCCGCACGAGCAGCGACTCCGCGCCGAGTCGCTGGGCCGCGGCGGGACGGATCGCCTGCATGGCCTCCAGCCGGCGTCGGGCGTCGCGCAGCCCGGCGTCGTCGTGTCGCGGACCCCGGTAGGAGGCGAGGTAGGACTGGATCAGTCGCTCGCGTGCCTTCTCGATCCGGTTCGATCGAGGGTAGTTCTTGATGAACAGGTCGTACATGTCCGCGGCGAGCCGCATCTGGGACCGGCGGAAGTAGAAGTCCGCGAGCGTCATGCCCGCATCCTCGGCGAGACGGCTCCCCGGCAGTCGCTCCTGGATCCGGATCAGCAGCTCCTCGGCATCCTCGCTCGCGTCGAGGATCCGGAGGGTCCCGAAGAACTTGCGGCGGAGACCGTTGGCGTAGGCGACCGCGATCCGGTACTCGCGTTCGAGCGCCTGCACGAACACCTCGCTGCCCGGATGGCGTCGAGTGATGGCCTCGTAGTCGAAGAGCGCCTTGTATTCGTCCCCCATCTCCACCAGCGCGTCACCCCGGACCAGGTACATCTCGGCCCGGCCGGGCGCGGATGGGAATCGGTCGAGGAATGCGGTCGCGAGCGCCCTGGCCCGCTCCGGTTCCCCCAGGGCGAGGGCCCGGCGGGCCTGGAGGATCCGCGCCTCCGGGGTCCCCGGCTCCGGCGAGCTTCGTTCCCAGGTGTCGTCCGGCCCGAGGGTGAATTCCTCCTGCGCGGTCGCGGGTGTCGAGACGCCGAGGCCCGCGACGAGGGCGAGCATGGTGACCAGGCGTGAGGGGTGGGACCGAGGCGGCATCCGGGCATCCTACGGCGTTCGGCCCCGGGCTCGCCCGGGTCGAGGGGTTGGAACGCCGGTCGAGACCGTATCCTGACCGCGATGTCGGTCCTCGTGATCTTCAACCCGATTTCCGGGGCCGGCAGGGCCCGGCCCCTGGCGGAAGCGGTGTCCGAGGCCGCCACCGCCCGAGGTCTCGACATCGAGCTCCTTCCAACCAGCCCCGGCCCGGCCGAGGCGTGGCTCCGCGCCCCGCTCGCCGGGCGGGATGCCCGCGTGGTGGTGGGTGGGGACGGGGCCGTCCGGCTGGCGGCGCCCGAGGCGGCCCGGGCCGACGTGCCGATGGTCCACTGCCCGGCCGGCAACGAGAACCTCTTCGCCCGGGAGTTCGGCATGCGGGCGGCGGGGGAGTCGGTGGCCCGCACGCTGCTGGACGGGGTCGTTCGGCGGATCGACCTGGCGATCGCGGAGATCGAGGGGCGGGCATCGGAGGATCTCGTGCTGATGGCCTCCGTCGGCCTCGATGCCGAGGTGGTGCACGATCTCTCCGGAACCCGCACCGGCTCGGTCAGCAACCTCTCCTACGTCCGGCCGATCCTCCGGCAGATCCGTTCCTTCGAGCCACCCCGGGTCACCGCCATCGTGGACGGGGCCGTGGTGGCGGAGGACCTCCCGGGGATGGTCGTGGTGGCGAACTCCCGCCAGTACGCGATCCGGCTCGATCCGGCTCGGCGGGCCCGGATGGACGATGGCCTGCTCGACCTCGTGATCCTCCCGTGCCGCGGCACCCTCGACCTCCTCGGCTGGTTTCCGAGGACCCGCCTGGGGCGGCACATGGGGGATCCCCGGCTGGTCTACGAGCAGGGCCGGCGGATCGACCTCGAGCTGTCCCATCCTCGTCGCTGGCAGGTCGACGGCGACCCGCCCCACGACCCCGAAGCGGCGTCCCGGATCGGCTTCGAGGTGGTCCCCGGGGCCCTGCCGGTCCTCGTACCGCCTCTCGAGGGGCGTTGAGAGGGGCCGAGAACCCTGCAGTCCCCCCAGAACGAACCGTTTGTCGACCGACCCCGGAAGCTCGTTCGAGCCTTCCGCGACCCCGGGTCGATGAAGGAGGGGTCCAGGGTCCGCCGTGCATCGGTCGCGTCGTTCGAGTCTCGATGCCGGCGGGGGAATTCGGTTTTCGGAGGGAGCGGATCCGATGGCTCAGGAGTCGGAAAACGGGCAGGGCGGCGACGGCAAGGCGGAGACCGGAAGGAAGTCCTCCGGGGCCCGGCGAGTCGGCATGCTGACGGTGGTGCTCCTGCTGGTCGAGGCGGTCGCCATCGGCGGCGGCTTCATGCTGTTCACCAGCCCGAGCGAGGTGGAGGCCGAGGGGATGGCCCTGGACCTCGACATGCCCGAATACGAGGTCATGCTGGAGGAGGTCGTCATCTTCGACGGTGCCCTTGGAAACGAGTCCACCGGCGTCGCCCTCCGCTATCCCACCCGGGTCTTCCTCAAGGTCGATGCCCGGGATCGCCTCTGGATCGAGTCCGAGGCCTCCCGATCGTCGGGGACCATCCACGCCCAGCTCTCCGAGATCTGGAAGCTGGCGGCCCGGCGAGAGCTCGAGTCGCCGGACATGGCGGCCATCGAGTCCCGGATCAAGCGATCGTTCGAGCAGAAGCTCCTCTTCGACCGGCGGCCGGCCGTCATGCCGACCGCCAGCGCGGTCGGCGGGGAATCCGGTGACGCCGCGGGGGCCTCGGCCACCACGTACGGCGACGGATTCGCGGTTCCCGAGGGCGAGATCATCCACGACGTGATCGTCGTCATGGACATCGGCCGCCGCGTCCATCGCTGATTCGGCAAGGCGCACCATCGGCGCGAATGGAATCTGCGCGATCGGCATTCTCTGCAGGTCCGAGCCCGTGAGGTCCGATGACCCTCGGGAGTCGCGCCGGCAGGATGCCGGC
>JAYZBK010000237.1:0-15523 GCA_036339295.1 Planctomycetota bacterium | reverse complement strand
GCGGGGGGTGCTGAGCGTCGGGCACGAGACCGCCGACAAACCCGGCGCCCCCCCGTCGTACGGACGGGGGGGACGCCTGGACTCGGTGGATGGCCTGGTCGCGTCGAGTTGCTTCGACCATCCGTCGGACACGCCATGCGTGGCGGGAAAGCGGCTCGAGGAGCCGGGACGATTCGGTGGTGTCGGAACCTCCGGATGGTCCGCACCGTTCCGATCGGGGGATGAGGCCAAGCGACATCCCCAACCCGGCGAAGGTGGATCGCCGAAGACTCCTCGAGCCTGAGAGAGAGAACCGGTCAGTGTCCGATGCCTCGTTCCCCGGGCCCCCGGTCCCGTGGATGCGGCGTGAGAGACCCGCATCGGACCGAGGCATCGAATTCGCCGAACTGCTCGACGACACTCTTCCCTACGCAGCCCGGAGCCCTCGGTTCGACCGAGTTCAGGTGATGTCGCGATGCAGGGAGCCGCTCCCGACCACTCGGAGCGGGTCAAGCGCTTGCTTCACGCGCCCGACCGGGTGGTCGACCCGGTCATGCCCGGACTCCATGAAGCGTGGGAGACTCCCGGCGTCCGGTCAGCCCTCGACGTCGTTCCTCTCGTCCTCGTCGGCCGCCGTCCCCGAATCGGTCGAACCTTCGAGCAGCCATCGATCGAACCAGGCCTTGGCGAGATCGGAGGACCGCGCGGCGTCCTCGCCCTCGAAGCCGTGCCCGGCGCCCTCGAATCGGTGGTACTCCGCGTCGAGCCCCGCCTTGTCGTAGGCCGCCTTCATCGCCTCGCTCGACCGCACGGTGACGACGGTGTCCTCGCTGCCGTGCAGGAACAGGGACGGGGCGTCGCCCTCGTCGACGTGACGGAGGGGCGAGATGCGCTCGGCGAGCGATTCGTCGAAGTCCATCGCGGGGTACCGCTCGTTCGGTCCGACGAACGGGACGAGGTCGACCGGGGGGAACCAGGCGACCGCCGCGGCGATCGGTGCGGCCCTGCGCGGACGATCCGAACCGCGGCTCATCCGCTGCCGCTGGATGTCCCGCGTCGACTCCGCCCCCCCGAGCGTGGCGAGGTGGAGCGAGAGATGGCCGCCCGCACTCAGACCGAAGGCCCCGATCCGCTCGGGATCGAGACCGCGGTCGGGCGCGGCGGTGCGAATGTGCCGGATCGCCTGCTCGACATGGTCCGCGGCGTCGGGCACCTTGTATCGAGGCGAGCTTCCGTGTCGCAGGAGCACGATGTGGTAGCCGTCGAGCAGCAGGTCGTGGACCAGCGAGATGCCGCGGATCTCCGGGGCCATCGCGAGCCTCGGATCGAACCACCGCGAGACCCAGCCGCCGCTGACCATGAAGATCACGGTGGCCCCGTTGGGTTCCGCGGTCGGCTTCAGGAGGTCGTAGGTGAGTGCGAGGGCGTCCGCCCGACCGTAGATCACGTCGGCCTCGATCGTCGCGATCTCCTCGGCGGTCGCGGCCGGCGCCCCGGAGAGCATCGCCGCACCGACCAGCACCATTCCCCATCGATTCATCATCGAACGCATTCGTCGTCTACTCCTCTCGTCCCAGGTACGTCGCCTCGTCGTGGATCCGGCCGTCCGTGAGGATGACCAGGCCCACATCATCCTCGGTTCCCCGGCGGCCGTCCATGCCGTCGCTGCGAATGGTCGCGATGACGTCTCCGCTCTCCGGGTCGAGATCGACGACCCCGGAAAGCTCGACCGCGAGCGGCCGACCCCACGGATCGACCAGGAGCCTTCGGTCGACCGCGTCCATGAGCAGGCCCGAGCGAGAGAGCGGCGAGTCGCCGTCCTCCGCGTTCTCCGCCCAGGTCACGGTGAGGACCACCCCGATCCGCCGGGCCGCCTCCTCGACCGCACGACGGCCGTCGCGGTTCCCGGCGGCCTGCATCGGGTTCGAACGCTTCGACCGGGGCGTGAGGCCGAACCGGCCCTGGATCACCTCGGGCGGATAGGCGTTGTTGGTGCGGTCGGCGTCCGCGAGCTCGCGGTACGGATCGAGGATCACCCGGGCGACCGGGCTCGTGCCGACGAACATCTTCGTCGCGACCGTCGGGTCCTGCTTCCAGATCTCGACCGGGAGCATCACCTCGCGCACCGTCCCGTCGGCGTGATGGATCTCGAGCGGCAGCGGCATCGGGATGCCGCCGTGGTTCCGGAACCGGACGATCGAGAAGTGGAGCGGTCGGTTCCCGACCTCCTCGAAGACCGCGCGATCGTCGTCGTCCAGCCGGGCCATGAACCGCTCGAAGCTCCGACGATCGTCGTCGGTCACGTCGAGCTCGTCGAAGCGGCTGTAGAAGTCGAGGATCTCGGGGTACCGCTCGCTCCGCTTCGGGAGATCGGCGTTCCGCGAACGGGTCCGGGTCGGGCGGAGCGCCTCGCGCTCCTCCGCGAGCATCGGCTTCAGGACGTCGGGGTCGCGGGGCTCGATCGTGTAGTCGAGCACCCTCTCGGTCGCGATGTCGACATGCCGGGTGCTGTAGAACCAGCCGCGCCAGAACCAGTCGAGGTCGACGCCGCTCGCGTCGTCCATCGTACGGAAGAAGTCGCCGGGCTCGGGCCGCCGGAACGCCCAGCGTTCACAGAACGTGCGAAAGGCGTGGTCGAAGAGTTCCCGGCCCATCACCGTCTCGCGAAGGACGTTGAGGGCCACCGAGGGCTTCGCGTAGGCGTTCGGCCCCTTCTGGATGATCGACTCGCCGTGGGTCATGATCGGCCGCTGCCGCTCGCTGGTCATGTAGTCGATGATCGACGCGGGCTCGCCGCGCCGGGTCCGCGGCTCGTCCTCCCAGGTCTCCATGGCGAGGAACTGGACGAACGTGTTGAGACCCTCGTCCATCCACGTCCACTGCCGCTCGTCGGAGTTGATGATCATCGGGAACCAGAAGTGCCCGACCTCGTGGATGATCACGCCGATGAGGCCCCACTTGGTCCGCTCGGTGTAGGTGCCGTCGGCCTCGGGCCGCGGGCCGTTGAAGCAGATCATCGGGTACTCCATCCCCCCCACCGGTCCGTTCACGCTGATCGCGACCGGGTACGGATACGGGATGCAGTGCTCGGAGTAGACCTCGATCGTGTGGGCGATCGACTGCGTCGAGTACCGGCTCCAGAGCGGCTCGCCCTCGTTCGGCCAGAAGCTCATGGCCATGGAGACGTCGCCGTCGGTCCGCGGCACCTCGACGCCCCAGGCGTCCCAGATGAAGGTCGGGCTCGCGGCCCACGCCACGTCCCGGACGTCCTCCGCCCGGAATCGCCAGGTGCGTTCCTCGCGACGGTCCTCGCCGCCTTCCCCGCCCGAGAGCTCCCGGTCGCGGAGTTCGTTCGCGAGCGCCTCCTCGGGCGTGATCACGAACATCGGGCGATCGGAGGTGCGGGCCTCGGCCATCCGCGTCCGCTGCGTCCCGGTCATGACCTCCTCGTCGTTCACGAGGATGCCGCTGGCGGAGACCACGAACGTCTCGGGGACGGTGATCGCGAGGTCGTAGTCGCCGAACTCGAGGGCGAACTCGCTCTCGCCGTGGAACTGCTTGTTCTGCCAGCCGTCGTTGTCGGTGTACGGCGCCATCCGCGGGAACCACTGGGCGATCTCGTAGATCGGCATGCCGTCGTCGAGGATCTCGTACCCCGATCGGGCCCGCATGGTGGTGCTCGGCACGATCGCCGAGTTCCAGTCGATCTCGAAGGTGGTCGAGTCGCCGGGAGCGAGCGGCTCGGGCAGGTCGAGCCGCATCATGGTGCCGTTGATCACGTGGGGCAGCCGCCCCCCGTCGGCGAACTCGACGCGGGTGATCTCCGCCCCGCCGTCGAAGTCGATCTGCTCGAGCTGCTGACGCATCCAGCGGGTGGACTGGTCCCGTTCGAGGTTCGGGGCGTTGTCGGAGAGCCGTCCGATCGAATCCTTCCGGAAGCGGTTCTGGTCGATCTGCACCCACAGGTAGTCGAGGACGTGCGGGCTGTTGTTGTGGTACGTGATCGACTCCGAACCCTCGAGGCGGTGGTTCACCACATCGAGACGGACCGCGATGTCGTGGTCGGCGCGGTTCTGCCAGTAGTCGGGACCGGGAGCGCCGGACGCGAGGCGGACCTCGTTGGGTGTCGGGAGCAGGTCGTCGATCTGCTTGAAGGGATCGGTCTCGTCCTCCCAGTCCGGCAGGTCGAGCCACATGTCCGAATGCCGCTCCCGTGCCTCGTAGTGCGACGGGAAGAGATCGGGCGGATGGGCGGCCGCGATCGCGAGGAACGAGACGGAGAGCGCGGCCCCGAGGATCGAGGCGCGACGACGGTTCTTCTGGGCCCGGATGGTCATGCCGCGAGTCTATGCGCGATGCCCGTGACCGAGCCTCCCGAGGGTGTCCGACCCGGCAGGAACCCCGCGAATCGGGGACACTGCGGGCATGGCGACGCCCGAGCCCGCTTCCGACTCCTCCTGCCCCGGCCACGAGATCGAGGTCGTCGGGGCCCCCGTCGATCTCGGCGGTGCGGGTGCCGGGGCCGCCGGTGGTCCGGCCGCGCTCCGAGCGGCCGGGATCCTCGAGATCGCGGGACGTTCGGTCGTCGATCACGGCGACGTCGAGGTGGCGGGCCTGCCCGAGGGCACGACGATCGAGCGCGGACCCGACCCCGAGTCGCTTCGCCCGGAATGGCCGGTGATGCGCGAGGTCTGTGCCGCGCTCCACGCCCGCACCCGGGCCGCGGTCGCCGGAGGATCGATCCCGATCACCCTCGGGGGCGACCACACCATCGCGGCCGGCTCGATGTCTGGCGTCGCCGCCGGTTGGTGCGATCGCCACGCCGCGATCGCGTCGACGGATGCGCCGCCGCTCGGCCTGGTCTGGTTCGACGCGCACGCGGACCTCAACACCCCCGACACCACCCCGAGCGGCAATCCGCACGGCATGCCCGGGGCGGCGCTCCTGGGACATCGGGTCGCCCCGCTCGACGACGTCGTCGGCGAACTCGGGACGTTCGACCGGAGGCGCACGGTGTTCCTCGGCTGCCGCGATCTCGACCCGGGCGAGCGGGCGCGCTGCTCGACCGATCCCGATTCCGACCTCCCGCTGCTGGTCGAGGGCGAGGCGTTCCTCCGCGAGTCGCCGGATTCGATCGCCGAACGCGTGCTTCGACGGATCGCCCGCGACGGCAACGCCTTCGCGCTCTCCTTCGACCTCGACGTCATCGACCCGAGTCACGCCCCCGGCGTGAACCTTCCGGTCCCCCACGGCCTCGATCCCACGACGGTGCTCGAGGTGCTGCGACGGCTCGCGGGACACGGCGGCTGCATCGCGATGGACGTGGTCGAGCTCGACCCCACCGCCGATCGCGACGACGTCACCGCTCGTCTGGGCGTCGAGGCGGTCGCGACGATGTTCGGCGTGGATTGACCCCGGACCGCGTCGGCCGGCCCTACCCCCGTCGTGCCTCGAGCCAGCGGCCGATGGCCATCAGCGGGAACGAGTGGCGGTAGAGGTGGTACCGCAGGTAGAAGACCTTCGGGAAGCCGGTGCCGGTGAACTCGGTCTCGCTCCAGCTGCCCGCGGGCTCGCCGTCGGGGTTCCGCCCGGGGTCGGCCGCGGCCTCGTCGTCGAGCTGCGTGTCGCACAGCCAGCGGATCGCCTTCACCACGCTCGGGTGGTCCGCGCCACGGATCTCCTGCAGCGTCATCGCCGCCCACGCCGTCTGGCTCGCGGTGCTCGGGCCGGTGCCCATGAGGCTCCGGTCCTCGTAGCTCATCGCGGTCTCGCCGAAGCTGCCGTCGGGCTTCTGCACCGACTCGAGCCACTCGGCCGCCTTCTGGATCCAGAGCTGGCGAGGATCCTCGCCGCAGCGGATCGGGCCGATCACGCTCTGCCAGGTGCCGTAGATGTAGTTGACGCCCCACCGACCGAACCAGCAGCCCTCCGGCTCCTGGTGCTGCTTCACGTACTCGATCGCCTTGCGGACGGTCGGGTCGGCGTTGGTGAGGCCCATCCACGAGAGGCATTCGAGCACGCGACCGGTGATGTCCGGGCAGCTCGGGTCCTGCATCGCGTTGTGGTCGGCGAACGGCACGTACTCGAGGATCGGACGATCGACCGTGCGATCGAACGCCGCCCAGCCGCCGTCCTCGTTCTGCATCGCACGGGTCCACGCGAGCCCGCGGGCCGCCGCGGCGACGTTCTCGTCGCCGCCGGTGCGGTGCAGGGCCATCGCGACCATCGCGGTGTCGTCGATGTCGGGGTACCAGCCGTTGTGGTACTCGAAGTACCAGCCGCTGAACTCGACGTCGCGGTCCTCGGGCCGGAGACTCCGCACCCAGTCGCCGCGGAAGCGGCACTGCTTCGACCGCAGCCACATCGCCGCCCGCTCGCACGACTCGTCCGACTCGTCGAGCCCGCAGTCGTTCAATGCGTAGAGCGCGATGCCGGTGTCCCACACCGGGCTGAAGCACGGCTGGAGCCGGATCATGCCGGGATTGCCGTCGGCGTCGGGCTCGTCCTCGAGCATGAACTCGTCGAGCTCGATCTCCGCCCGCCGCACCAGCGAGTGCGAACGGTCGTGGCCCGTCGCCATCAGGACGACCTGCCAGTAGACCATCGGCGGGAAGATCGCCCCCACCCCGTCGGTCGCGGCCTCGCCGTCCTGACCGGCCCGGTTCTCGATCCAGTCGAATGACCGATCGATCGCCCGGCGACGCCACGGCGTGCCGCCGAAGCGGTGCAGGAACTTCAGCGTCCTGTCGACGGTGGCGAAGAACCGTCGCCAGCCGCCGGGCACCTCGTCCCGCATCGTGAGGCGGTGCCGCTCGCGCCGGTCGACGTAGAGCTCGTCGATCGACTGCGCCCTCGAGAGGCTGCGAGTCGGCCGCAGCGTCACGACGAGGGCGAGCGGCAGGATCATCGTCCGCGTCCACGCCGAGACCTTGTCGAGATGGAAGTAGAACCACCGCGGCAGCATCACGATCTCGGGCGGGATCGCCGGCACCGCGTTCCACGAGACCTGCCCGAGGCACGCCAGGAAGAAGTTCGTCCAGGTGTTGACCCGCTCCGCCCCGCCGAGCTCGTGGATCCGCTCGCGGGCCGCCGCCATGTGCGGGGCCTCCGGCGAGTCGCCGTGGAGCTTCAGGACGAAGTAGCCCTTGACCGTGGCGGAGAGGTCGATGCCGGACCCGGGGAACTGCCCCCAGCCGCCGTCGTCGCGCTGCTGCGATCGAAGCCTGGCCACGATCCGCTCGAACACCTCGGGGCCGCGACCGTCGACGAGCGGCGCCGCCTCCTGGCCCAGGATCCACTTCATGAGGAGGTACTCGCTCTGGAGGATCGAGTCCCCCTCGAGCTCGGCGCACCAGTGGCCGTCCTCGAACTGCTTGCCCCGCAGCGCCTCGATCGCCCGCTGCAACGCGACGTCGGCGACGCCTTCGAGCGGGGTGCCGACGGCGGATGCGGAGGTGGAAACGCTCATGGAACTCCAGCGGAACCGGACGTTCGACTCAGAGGTCGACCGTCACCATGTCGCTCTCGATCGACACCTTGGCCTCGGGCTCCGCGACCTCGCTGCGGAAGCCGCTGAGGGCGGGCACCGCGCCGATCTCCGCGCGGACGCGGTCGGCGTCGTACCTGGTCGAGGGGCGTCCGTCGAGCTCGGCGGCGAGGTCGATCGCGGCCTGCGCCTCGCTCTTGCAGAAGTCGATGGGCTGGATCGCCCGCTCGAACGCCTGCACGCGGTTGGTCGCGCTCTGGAACGATCCGGCCTTCTCGACCCAGGTCGCGGTCGGAAGCACGACGCTCGCCGCGTCGTGCAGCCGGTTCTTCAGGGTGTCGAGCAGGACGAACGGCTTCGCCGCGATCGCGGCCGCGAACTCCGCCCCGACCCAGTCGCTCGGGTAGTTGCCGGTGACGACCGTCGCGGCGAAGTCGCCGGCGGCGGCCTTCGCCTGGAACGCCGCGGCATCGGGCACCGCGGACTCGTCGCAGCCGAGGACGCCCGCGATCACGCGACGCACGCCTCGGGCGTTCGGGGCCTTCTCCGCCCGGACGACGTAGTCGCCGTAGGTGCGGTCCTCGCCGTCGACCGGCACCGGACCGACGCCGACCACCGCTTCGGGGTCGAGCTGCCGCACCCAGCGGACCAGGAGGTACGCGTCCTCGCAGGAGAGCATCGGGCTCACCATGAGTCCGAGGCGGCCGCCATCGGCCCGCGCCGTCTCGAGCGTCCGGTTCGCGGCGGCGATCGACTCGCGCCACGCGTCGGCGGCCAGCACCGGGTCGAACTCGTCGTGCCCGCGGACCACCGGCATGCGGAGCCGCTCCTCCGAGTGCACGAACTTCCAGCCGTAGCGGACCTCGTCGGTGATCCACCACTTGTTGACCTCGGGGTTCTCCCGCGGCTTCACGCGACGGACCTCGCCCTCGGAGTGCTCGACCCAGATGTTGTCGCCGCTCGAGGTGATGCCGTCGATCGACGCGGTCTTGGTGAGGAACCAGACCCGCTGCTTGAAGAGGAAGTCCTTGTCGAGCAGCGCGCCGACCGGGCAGAGGTCGATCACGTTCGAGGCGAGCTCGTTGTCGAGGGCGACGCCGGGGAAGACGTCGATCTGCTCGGTCGAGCCGCGACCGTCGACCATCAGCTCGCCGGTCTCGGTCACCTCGCGGGTGAACCGGACGCAGCGGGTGCACATGATGCAGCGGTCGCTGTAGAGCAGGACGTTCGGGCCCACGCTCTTCTTGGGCTGCTTGTTCTTGTCCTCGCGGAAGCGGCTCTCACCGCGGCCGTACTGGTAGGAGTAGTCCTGGAGGTGGCACTCGCCCGCCTGGTCGCACACCGGGCAGTCGACCGGGTGGTTGATCAGCAGCAGCTCCATGACCTGCTTCTGGTTGGCGACCGCCTTGGGGCTCTCGGTGTGGACCACCATGCCCTCGGAGGCCGTCTGCTGGCAGGTCGGGACGAGCTTCGGGAACGGCTCGAGCTTGTTGTCGTTACGGGGGTTCGGCGCCCACACCTCCGCGAGGCAGATCCGGCAGTTGGCCACGACCGAGAGACCGGGGTGGTAGCAGTAGTGCGGCACCTCGACTTCGTTGCGGAGAGCGACCTGGAGGATCGTCTCCCCGGGCTCGAAATCGTGTTCGCGGCCGTTGATCGTGATCGTGGGCATGACTGGTCCGGTGACCCGGCCGGGATCCGGCCGGGCGGGGTCAGGAAGGGCCCCATCCTATCAGGCCGACCGGCCGAGGAGGACCCCGGAAACCGCGTTCGATCGTCGTCCGGAGGACCCGGGAGCGACGCCGGCTCAGCCCCCGTCGGGCGACACCGCCACGACCTTCCGGTCGTCAACGCGAATCAACGAGATCGAGATCCGGGACGGATCGAGGCCGTAGCGATCGCCGATCGCGCCGGCGTACGTCCGGAGCTGGGTCGCATGCCGCTCGCGGAAACCGTCGAGATCCGCCTCGCCACCGTCGCCCGGTCGATCGGTCTTGAAGTCGATGATCGAGGCGGCCACCACCCGCCGCCCCGACCGCACGTCGGGGTCGTCGGCCACGTGCAGGACGACGCGATCGACCAGCCCGATCCGGACGCCGTGTTCACTCCGCATCGTGAGCGGCCACTCGACCCGCACGACCGACGAGGTCCCCTGCCGGAACGGCTCCGGCACGGTCTCGCCGTCGAAGGCGGCCCGGACCTCGGGCGACTCGAGGGCCGCCCGGACCGTCGCGACCTGCGCCCGGTACCAGTCCTCGCTGGTCGTTCCGGGCTCGAGGACCGCCGGGTCGATCGGACACCGACCCGCCACCTCGACCGCGAAGGCGTCGTCGGCGCGACCATCCACGTCGCCGGATCGCTCGAGCAGCTCGAAGGCCGCGTGCACCACCCGTCCCCGTTCGCGTGCGAGCACCGAAGCCGGCCCGATCGGTCCCGGGCCGTGACCGGACGACGGCGGCGGCGCCACCCCGCCCCGCCGACGGCGGGCCGCCGCCCCGAGCACCCAGCCCGGACGCGTGCGGACGGCATCCGCCGGATCGCCCGATGCGTCGAGATCGGCGGCGGGCGTACCTTCCCGGTGGATCGTCTCGACCGCCCCCGGGGCGTCGCACTCCTCGGCCGAGTCCTCGAGCCCGTCCCGGCCGAGGGCCGCGCGGACCACGCCTCCCCAGGTGGCGACGCTCTTCTTCGAGGGCGACCGGTCCTTCTTCGTGAACGCGGGCCGCTCGACCTGGACCACGACGTCGGACGCCGCCCGCGTGATCGCGACGTAGAGACCGCAGAGCGACTCGAGCACCGCCCGGTCGATGGTGTCCTGGTGGATCGTCGCCGCCTCGAGCGGCCGCGTCTCCTCGTCGTACCAGGTCGACACGCGATCGATCGGCTCGGCCGGGACCGGCGGCGACCCCACCGCGAACGCCTGCTGGTGGAGCAGCTGCGCCCGCATGTCGGTCACCACCACGCCCTCGAACTCGAGTCCCTTCGACTGGTGGATCGTCATCACGACCACGCCGTCGCCGCCGGGATCGTCCACCCGGCACGTCTGCAGGTGCCGCGCCAGCCGCCGCGGCGACCGTGGTCCGTCCGGATCCGCGTCGACGATCTCGAGCTGTTCGACGAGCTGCCGGAGCCGGACCGACTCCCGCGGGGTGAGGCGGTCCTCGAGCGTCCGGCGCCACGCGTCGACCACCGCCGCCGGCCCGCGGCGACCGAAGCGACGGCGGAGTCGACGTGCCGTCGCCCGCCGGGCCGCGGTGCCGACCCGCTCGTGTCCCTCGACCGGATCGAGGCCGACGAGCGGGGCGAGCGGCGATCGCGCGAGATCCTCGGCCGCGAGTCGATCCTCGGGATCCGCGGCGAGACGGAACGCCTGGACGACCGCCACCGCGGCCTCGGCGTCGAGCAGCGAGCCGCTCCCGCGCCCGCTCGCGGGCACGCCCTCGGCCCGGAGCGCCTCGACGATGCGTCCGATGCACTTGTTCGCCCGGACGAGCACGGCGACGCTCGGTCCCCCGTCCTCGTCGGCGAGTCCGTGCCGCTCGACCAGTCGCTTCGCGGCCCGCGCCGCCTCGGCGGCGATGACGGTGTCGCGCGACTCGTCGTCGTCGGGATCGGGAAGGAACTCCACCACCGCCTCCCCGGCGTGCTTCCGGGCGGTGTCGTGCGTCCGGAAGAGCCGACCGAAGTGCGCCGCCGCGCCTTCGGAGCACGAGAGCACCGCCGGATTGGTCGCGACGCTCCCGAAGATCGCGTTGACCAGGTCGATCACCGCACGGCTCGATCGATACGAAACGTCGAGCGACTTCTCGTCGAACGTGGCGTGGCCCTCGGCGAGCACCTCGTCGAGCCGCTCGAGGATCTCCGGGTCGCCGCCCCGCCAGCCGTAGATCGACTGCTTCACGTCGCCCACGACGAGCAGCGAACGCGGTCGCTCGCCGTCCCCGCCCGCGAGGATCTCGTCCGCCACGGGTCGGATTGCGCGAAGCTGGGTCGCGGAGGTGTCCTGGAACTCGTCGAGGAGCAGGTGCTCGATCGCGACGTCGAGCCGGAACCAGAGTTCGGCCAGTCGCTCCGGCGGACCGGAGCCGCGCAGCGGATCGAGCACCCGCACGAAGTCGTCGAAGCTGGCGAGCCGGCCCTCCCGCATCAGCCGGGCGCGGAACGGATCGACCCGATCGACCACGTCGCGAAGGCACGTGGTGCGACGAGCGAGGTTGCGGAGGTTGCCGTCGACCGCAAGGGCGTGGACGCGTGCGAGGGGCTCGACCAGCGCGTCGGGAACGGGCTTCCCCCAGTAGATGCCCTCGCCGTCCGGGCCGCACGCCTTGACGAGCTTCGACGCGAGGATCGGAGTCCACACGCCGCCGTCGCGACGCCGGGCGATCTCGAGGAGGTCGCAGATCTTCCCGACCGCGTCGGACACCCGCTTCTGGAGCCCCTCCCGCGAGGCGGCGAGCGTCGCCGCGACCGCCTCCACCGCCTCGCGGTCGGGCGGCGACGCCGGCCAGCTCCACGCATCCGGGGTCGACTCCCGCGCGATCGCGAGCAGGTCGACGATGGCGCGTTCGATCGCCCCGACGACCATCACCTTCGCGTGGCCCCGGCCGAGCGTCTCGAGGGTCGAGAGGACCTCGTCCTCGTCGACCTCCGCGATCGCCCGGCCGATCGCCTCCCGCAGCACGTCCGCGGCGGTCTCCTCGTCCGCGAGCCGCACCGCGACCGGCACGCCCGAAGACGGGCCCAGCCCGGAGGCGAGCGACACGAACAGGCTGTCGAGCGTGCGGATCTGGAGCCGCGGAAGTCCGTCGACCATCGCCTGCAGCAGGCGGGCGGCGGCCGCCTCGTCGACCGGACCGGCATCGAATCGTCCCTGCGTCGCGGCGAGGGTCCTCACCTCGGGCTGGAGCACGAGCGAGGCGGCGTCGTTCAACACGCGATCGCGGATCTCCGCCGCCGCGGCCCGCGTGAAGGTCGTCGCGAGGATCGTCGCCGGATCGACGCCCGCGAGGACGAGGTCGAGGTAGCGGGCGGCGAGGTTCCAGGTCTTGCCTGTGCCGGCCGACGCCATGATCCGTCGATTGGAGAAGACGTCCTGGAGGCTCATGCGTCCGCCTCCCCGTCGACCGAGACCAGCGCCGTCGTCCGCATCAGCAGCGAGATCGGATCGCCCTCGAACGGCGGCACGTCCTCCTCGTCGATGCCGAACCGGCCGTCGCGGATGGCCTCGACGATCGAACGGACGACCTCCATGGCCTCGTCGTGCAGGTCGTCGATCCGCTTCGAGGGATCGACGCCGATGCGATCGAGGTCGGCGCAGACCGTGAAGTAGCCGGTCGCGATCGAGTCGGCGTCGGCGCCGTCGAGGATGCTCGGGGCCGCCCAGCGATAGAGCGGCAGCTGGAGGTCGCGCCAGCGCCCCGCGTACCTCATGTGATGCGCGGCGTCGGGCCCCTCCCCCTTGTCCGACGACTTGAAGTCGAGGAGCTGCCAGCCGCGGGTCGGGTGACGGTCGATGCGATCGATGCGACCGGTGATCGTCTGCGGCTCCTGGCCCGGGATCTCGAAGGGCAGGGTGAAGGTCTCCTCGACCGCGTGGATCCGCCAGTCGTCGCGGGCCCGCTCGACCTCGACCTCCGCCACCCGTCGGAGGCGACGCTCGATGATCCGCCGCTGCAGCCGCAACGCCGCCGATCGGCTCTCCACCGCGCCGGCCAGCCTCGCGAGCGCCGCGTCCATGCCGTCGAGCATCGCGCCGTGCACCGCGTCGACGTCGGTCGTCCGGCCTCGACCCGCCTCCGACCTCGCCATCTCCTCGCGTCCGAACGCCTCGATGGCGTCGTGGACGACGTTGCCGAAGAGACGATGGTCGAGTTCGCGACCGACCGGCTCCGGGGCGTCGAGGCGGAGGATGCGCCTGATCCAGAATCGGTACGGCGAGGCGAGGAACTCGCGGAACGCGGTCACGCTCAGCACGTCGGGGGCGGGCACCGGTGCGACCTCCGGCGACGGCGGCTCGATGCGACCGAAGCTCGACACCGCCGGACCGTCCGGGCGACGCCGCGTCGCCTCGCCGAAGACGCGGCGGACCCGATGCGCGAGCGCCTCGGCGTCGGACCCGGCCTCGCCCGTGGACGTTCCGAAGAGCAGCCGCGACGGCACGAGCGGCTCGCCCGCGAGATCGCGACGGGACAGCAGGAACCTCGCCTCGGGATCGCGAGCGAGGATCGTCGAGAGCACCCAGCGGTCGCGGGCGGTCCGCCGCGCCTCGTGCTCGAGCCCGAGACGCGCCCGCAGGCCGTCGGGAAGGATCGGGTCGTCGATCCGACCGGGCACCGCCGCGTCGTGCATCCCCACCACGATCCGTCGCGGGGCGGGATCGAACGGCGCCTCCAGCCAGCCGATCGCCTCGAGGGCCGCGGCCCGGCCGGGATCCGCGAGGGCGACGGTGGACATCGCCTCGACGAAGATCTCGATCGCGTCGGTCGCGGCCATCGGCTCGTCCAGACTCGCGTCGAGTTCGAGGAACGCCTCGGCGGCATCCGAGACCGACGACCGGGCGTCCGCGTCGATGACGTCGGGACCGACCGCTTCGTCGAGTCGCTGGACCAGATCGAGCAGGCTCGTCACCCAGGCGGATCGCGGTCGTCGTTCCCCGCCCTCGGCGGCATCGGGATGGAACGGACCGAGCAGTCGGCGGACGGCGAGATCGGTCGCCTCGAGGGTCGCCTTGTCGGCATCGCGTCGGGCGTCCTCCCACCACCGCCCCTCGACCGGCATCGGCATCCGCTCGGAGGACCACCGCAGCCACGAGGCCTCGGGGTCGCCGAGGGTCGAATCGCCGCCGAGGCCGAGTCGCACCGCCTCGCCGAGGATGTCGTCGCCGAGCAGGTCCCCGAGGCGATGGGTGTCGGGACCGGCGCACCAGTCGCGCAGTCGTTCGATCGTGCGGGCGACCGGTGTCGCCGAGAGCGGGCGTCCGCTCGCCAGGTGCACCTCGACGCCCCGCGCCTCGAGCTCGCGACGCAGCGGCGGCCCGTGCCCCTCGTCCGCAAGCACCACCGCGACCGAGTCGGGATCGAGTCGTCCCCCCCCTTCGATCGGCTCGGCGAGTTCACCGAGCCGCTCGTCGATCGCGATCGCCTCGTCGAGCACGCCCTCCTCGAGATCGATGCGATCGATCGCGGGGACGGGCGGATCCACGTCCCAGGCGGTGGCCGTCACCGTGCCGAGTCCGTCCAGCCGCGGGAGATCCGCCGGCTCGACGATCGCATGGACCTCGACCTCGACGCCGCGGGATGCCACGGCCCTCACGAGACGCTGCAGACGTGACGGGAGGTCGACGACGCCGAGCAGCACGAGCCGCCGCGGGGCCGATTCGGGAGGGTCGATGCCGCCGGCCAGCGCATCGATGGTCGCTGCCGCCACCTGCTCCGGCGACTGGAGACCGACCGACGCGAGACGTCGGGTCGCGGCCCCGAGGAGCGTCTCGATCGCCCGATGCCGGGCATCGTCGCCGCCCATCTCCATCACCATGTCCGCGACCTCCGACCATCCACGGTCGGCCGCGGCGATCGCCCGATCCGCCTCGACGATCCTGCGGGCGAGGCTGCGGCGTTCGAGCGGTCCGGCGCCGGGGGGAAGCAGTCCCGCCTCCCCGTCGAGGCCGGCGGTCGGGTCCTGCAGGCAGGCGGCGATCGCGGACAGCCAGGTCTCGGCCCCGGCGGCGCGGTGGTCGGCCGAGGCGAAGAGCGCCGCCAGGCCGGAGGGGGTCGCGGTCCGGGGCGGGACCACGCGAAGGCCGTCCGAAGCCGCCTGTTCGTCGAGTTCGAGGAGGAACTGCCGACCGGCCCGTCGGCCCGGCAGGACGACCACGGTGTCGCGAAGATCGACTTCGCCGAGCTCGTCGAGCGGTCGATCGAGCAGCCGTCGCGCGGACTCGGGCAGCGGACGGGCCGCGCCGACCGCGATCAGCGCCGGCGCACTCGCCGCCGGAAGCCGGTCGTCGTCGGATGGGGCCGTCTCGGATGCCATCGATCGTCCTGGAGGTCGTCGGGCCTC
>JAYZBK010000236.1:0-8663 GCA_036339295.1 Planctomycetota bacterium | reverse complement strand
GTCGGGAGCGCTCGTCGAGTAGTTGAAGAGGAACGTGTCGCCGGCCGCAACGAGTTCGAGGCTCATCGAACGAACCGGCACGTTCGTCACCTGGCGCACCCGGCGGTACGCGGTCTCGAGGTCCTCCGTCGTGAACGGCGGATCGACCTCGGAATCCTCGTCCGCCTCCTCGTCCTCGATCTCGCCGGCCGCGACGGCGCGACGACGCTCGAGCTCCCGCCGGACCTTGTCGGGATCGAGGGGCTTCCGGGCCTTCGCGGCCTTCTCCTGCGCCTCGAAGTACGCATCGAGCTCCGGCTCGGCGAGCTTCTCCAGCTCGCGATCGAGGAAGACGAGATACATGTCGTACTCCTCGTCGTTCCGCTCGCTCGCATAGGCCAGGATCCGGGCGTCACCCGAGAACCGAGCCCCACCATCGTTGTCGGGATGGCGACTGATGTTGATCGGGGCCGCCGATCCGTCGGCCGGGACGACGAAGACGTCCTGGTTGAAGTTCAGGTCGGCCTGGTCGAAGACGATCCATCGGGAATCGGAGCTCCACCGCCATTCGATGCCGCGGTCCCAGCCGGCACGCAGCAGTCGATCCTCGGAGGTCGCGAGATCGCGGATCACGAGATCCCCCACGCCACGCACGAAGGCCATGCTCATGCCGTCGGGCGACGGGCTCGGGCGGTGCACCGCCACGCCGTCGTCGTCGACGAGGAACGGCTCGACCACGAAGCTCACGGCATCGGCCCAGCGGGCCGGCGCGAGCATCGGGTCCTTCTCGACCTCCTCCGGATCCTCGGCGTCCTCGGTCTCCTCGGCATCCGGGGCCGATGCGTCGAGGGCCTCGTCGTCGCCGGTCGAGGTGCGGGTTCCCGACACCTGGGCGAGACCATTGCCATCCGGCGTGGTCCCGGTGCCGCTCACCTGCTGGCCGTCGATCACGAGGACGAGCTGGGAGCTGCCGCCCTCGTCGATGGTCAGTTCGAGATCGAGCCTGCCCGTCTCCGGATCGAAGGTGCCCCGGACCGAGCCGTTGACCAGCTGGCTCGAGACGCTGCCGGTCACCTCGCCGCCCTCGCCGCGGGACAGTTCCATGGTCACGGGCACCTCGCCCATGTCGGGAACGGCGACCATGAGGTCCCAGGTGCCGCTGACCCCGTCGTCCAGGTCGGCTTCGGCTTCGGCCTCCGCTTCCGGCTTCTCGGCGGGCTCGGATGCCTCCGCCTCGGACGCCTCGGACTCGTCCGGATCCGCGTCCGCTTCGGGATCCGCGGTCGCCTCGTCGTGCGAGGTTCGCAGTTCGTCGCGCGTCCGGTCGACGGTCGCGGCCATGATCGAGGATCGGCCGCCGTCGATGGCGGTGAAGTAGAGCGTCGTGCCGTCGGGGCTCCAGGCGAGATCGCGTTCCCGGCCGTGGGTGTTCGTGATGCGCCGGGTCGAGGCATCGCTCCCGGTCCCCCGCACCAGCACCTCGCCGTAGGCGATGACGGCGATGGACTTCCCGTCGGGATTCATCGCCGCTTCCGTGACGCGGCTGGAGATGTTGAGGATCTCGGTGTCGTCGAGCGCATCCTCGGGCGCCGAGAGGTGGATCGGTCGCGGGACGGCGTTCGGATCGTCCAGGTCGAGGACGTGCAGGGTGTCCCAGCGATGGAGCACGAGGCGTCGACCATCCGGTGTGACGTCGAAGGACGCGACGTCGATGTCCTCGAAGGAGGTCAGGGGTTCGACCTCGCCGGAGTCCAGATCGAGACGGTGGACGTTGTGGGTCCGGCCGTCCCGGTCGGACAGGAAGAGCACCGAGTCGTTCCCGGCCCACCGGGCCGTCATGTCGTTGCCTTCCCAGTCGGTCAGCTTCTCGAAGGTCCCGAGGGACTCGTCGTGCAGCCAGACGTCCCGACGATCGGCACCTCGATAGTGACGCCGCTGCGGCCTCACGTTGCCTCGCTCGAAGACCGTCCGGGTGCCGTCCGGACTTCGGACCGCGCGGCTCCCGAAGGCATCGTGATGCCTGGTGGGCTCGCCCCCGCCGATGGCGACCTCGTACGGCCGGGGGGACCGATGCGGGTCGCCCTCGAGGTAGGCCGAGAAGGCGACCCGCACGTCGCCGTCGGGACCGGTTCCGACGCCGGAGAGACCGGCACCGGTATCCAGATCGGTGATTCGGCGGATCCCCGTTCCGTCGGGTTGCATCGCCCAGAGGTTCACCGTGCCATCCCGATCGCTCTCGAACACGATTTCGGAACCGTCCGGCGTCCAGTACGAATCGTGTTCACGGCCCGGATGACTCGTCAGTCGGGTCGCCTGTCCCCCGTCGACGGGGGCTCGCCAGAGATCTCCCCGCCAGCTGAAGACGATCGTCGAACCATCGGGGCTGATCGAGGGGTATCTGGGGAGGTCGACGTTCCCGTCGGCCGAAGCCGGCGTGGCGACCGCCAGGAGGGACGTCACGGCCAGGGCCAGGCCCTTCAGGGCGGCCCGAATCCGAAGGGGTGGCACGCAGACCGATCGGGCGTGCGGTTGGTGATCGGGTCGAGAGCACTTCATTCGGAGCCTCCGAGCATGCGAGAACAAACGGAGCGAGATGATTCGCGGGTGGACGAGTCTACCCATGCCGAGGGCCTCTCCGCCCTCCGGGACGCCATCGGGCCGATGCTGGTCGGGCTGTTCCGTCTGGGAAGGCTGGAAGGGAGGGTCCGACACCCGTACGGCCGGGAAGTGCCCATCCCGGCGAAGGTCGAATCCAGATGGCCCGATTCGCCATCCAGAACCCTTGGAGGGCATGACGGATGAATCAGCGTGAACAGGACAGGACGGATCGCCTTCGCTCGGTGCTGAAGCTGATGGAGCGTTCCATCGACGACGCCCGGACCCGGCGGACCCGCTCGGACGACCTTCCCATGAGCTCCCGATCGACGAACGAGGGTGGCCCCACGGCCGCGACCGAGCCGTCGACCTTCGACCCGCTCGACACGGAGATCGTCGATTCGACCCTCAAGGCCGCCGAGAAGGAGACCAATCCGGGCGAAGTCCGGGACGAGGGCTCCATGTTCGACTTCGACGGCCCGCGGCTGAAGGCACGCGCCAAGCGACGCAACGCCAGCTGAGGATCGCGGCTCCGGCCGAGCCCCTCGCCGGGGTAGCATCCACGGATGCAACCGGATGCCCTGACGTTCCTCCGCCGCCTTCTCGACACGCCCTCGCCCTCGGGTTTCGAGGCCGATGGCCAGGCCGCATGGCTCGATCACGTCCGCCCGGTCGCCGACCGGGTCTGGAACGACGCCTACGGGAACTGCTTCGCCGCGATCGACTGCGGCCGAGCGGACGCCCCGACGGTCGCGTTGTGCGGGCACGCCGACGAGATCGGCCTGATGGTCAACAACATCGACGACAAGGGCTTCGTCTACTGCCGGCAGATCGGCGGCATCGATCCCGGGTCGATCGTCGGCAAGCGACTTCGATTCCGATCGAGCGTGGACGGTGTCGACGAACCGGTCGTCGGCCTCGTCGGGGCCACCGCGATCCACCTGCAGGACCGCAGCGGCGACTCGAAGGTGCGCAAGATCCACGAGCTCTTCGTCGACATCGGCTGTCGCTCCCGCGAGGAGGCGGCCGCCCGCCTCAACATCGGGGATTCGGGCGTGTTCGCGGACGAGTCGATGCTCGTCGGCGACGACCTGATCGTGGCCCGAGGCCTCGACAACCGGATCGGGACCTGGGCCGCGGCCGAGGCGCTGGTCCGGCTGGCATCCCGGAAGGATGAACTCGCCTGCAACGTGGTGGCCGTGAGCACGGTCCAGGAGGAGGTCGGCCTTCACGGAGCCGCCATGATCGCCGAAGGGCTCGCCCCCGACGTCGCCCTCGTCACGGATGTCGGGCATGCGACGGACTCCCCCGGGATCGACCGCAACCGTCACGGCGACTTCAAGCTCGGAGGCGGCCCCAAGATCGCGGTCGGCGGCCCGGCCCAGCCCCTGGTCGTGGAACGCCTCCTCGCCGCCGCCGCCGCCGAGGAGATCGGGATCCAGCGGACCGCCACGCCCGGACGCAGCGGCACCGACACCGACGCGATCTTCCTTCGGAAGGGCGGCATCCCCTGTGGCCTCGTGAGCCTGCCGATCCGCTACATGCACACGACGGTCGAGACCACGAGCCTCGCGGACCTCGATTCCATCGCGAGGATCTTCGTCCGATTCTGCCGCGACCTGCCGGCCGGCCACTCGTTCATCCCCGCGATCGCCTGACCCGGAACCGATTCCATGCTGGGCTTCCTCAAGCAGTCGATCGTGAACTTCAAGCACACCGGGGCGATCTGCCCGAGCGGGCGCGGCCTCGCCCGACGCATGACCGCGACCATCCGGGAGCACGAGGGACCGAAGCGGGTGCTCGAGGTCGGCCCGGGCACCGGTCCGTTCACCCGCGAGATCCTCTCGACGCTCGGACCGGAGGATCGATTCGACATCGTGGAGATCAACCCGACGTTCTGCCGGCACCTCGAGCGACAGATCCTCGACGGGTACCGACGCGAGCATCCGGAGATCGCCGTCGCGCTCCACGAGTCGCCGATCGAGGCCGCGGCTCTCCCGGGCGAGTACGACCACGTCGTCTGCGGGCTCCCGTTCAACAACTTCGAGCCGTCGGTGGTCCGGGGGATCTTTCGACGGATGCTCGCCCTGCTCGCTCCGGGCGGCGACCTGACCTACTTCGAGTACGCCGCGGTCCGGGTCCTCAAGACCCCGTTCACCGGCACGAAGACCCGCAAGGACCTTCGCCGGATCGACGCCCACGGAAAGTCGCTGGTGCGTCGACACGTCGGCAGCCGCGAACTGGTGGTCGGGAACCTGCCGCCGGCGGTGACCATCCGGCTCCAACGTCCGACGAACTGAGCCTCGGGAGCCCTTCCATGGCCCGGATCAACGATCACTACCTCAAGCTGCGTGGCGCCTACCTCTTCCCGGAGATCGATCGCCGCGTCGCCGCCTTCCTCGAACGCTCTCCCGAGCGGACCGAACCCCTCCTCCGGTGCGGGATCGGCGACGTGCCGGGCCCGGTCCCCCCGGCCGCGATCGCGGCCATGCACGCCGCGGTCGACGAGCTGGCGGACCCCGCGACCTTTCGCGGATACCCGCCGGCGAACGGCTACGACTTCCTGCGCACGGCCATCGCGGAGCGGGACTTCCGTCGACACGGCGCCGCGATCGAGGACGACGAGATCTTCGTGAGCGACGGTTCGAAGGGCGACTGCGGCCACTTCCTCGAGATCCTCTCCCCCACCAACGTCGTCGGGCTGCCGGATCCGGTCTATCCCGTCTACGTGGACACCAACGTGATGAGTGGGCGAACGGGATCCGCGCTGCCCGAAGGGGGCTACGAGGGCCTTCGAACCCTCGCCGCCACCGCCGGCAACGGCTTCGTCCCCGAACCGCCCGAGGAGCGGGTCGACGTCGCCTACCTGTGCTTTCCGAACAACCCGACCGGCTCGATGATCGATCACCGACGACTCGGCGAGTGGGTCGACTGGGCGAATCGCAACGAGGCCCTGATCCTCTACGACGCCGCGTACGCGGACTTCATCCAGGACTCGACGAAGCCACGCACGATCTTCGAGATTCCCGACGCTCGACGATGTGCCGTCGAGTTCCGGAGCTTCTCGAAGCACGGCGCGTTCACCGGCGTGCGCTGCGGATACACCGTCGTCCCCAAGGATCTCGAGGGGACCGCCGCCGACGGATCGCGGGTGCCGCTCCACCGGCTCTGGACGCGACGATGGACCACCCGAGCCAACGGCGTCTCCTGGGCCGTTCAACGAGGAGCCGCGGCGCTCTACACCCCCGAGGGCGAGGCCCAGGTCGAGGCCTCCGTCACCCACTTCATGGAACACGCCCGACTCCTCCGCGAGGCCTGCGAGGAACTGGGCTGGATCGTCCATGGCGGCGAGGACGCGCCCTTCGTGTGGGCATCGACCCCCGAAGGAACCGACAGCTGGACGCTCTTCGACCGGTTCCTCGAGAAGGCGGGCGTGATTGTGACCCCGGGCGTCGGCTTCGGTCGGCTCGGGGAGGGTTGGATCCGGATCAGCGCCTTCAACACGCGGGAACGGATCGACGAGGTGATCCGCCGGCTTCCCCGGCTCTCCTCCTGAAGACCTCGAGATGGCCACGGCGCCGAAAGGGAACCGGCCCGCCGCATCGCGGCGAGCCGGTCCTTCGTGGTTCGTCGTGGGTCGTCGGGTCAGGCCGTGGCTTCGACCCCGCCACCCGGGAATCGGTCGAGCAGCTGCTGGAGCACCGCCTCGCGCTGGGTGCCGGGCGAGGCGACCTGTCCGAGGATCTGGGCGATGTTGGTCGGGAGTCCCTGGTGACCGAGCTGTTCGAGGGTGCTCGCGACCTTGTTCGCCGTCGCGAAGGCGGCTCCATCCGGTGAGTCGTTGAAGATGCCGGCGGCCCGGGCGATGTTCGAGCTCCGGATCGGGTCGGACGGAAGACCCTGCGAACCGAACGACTCGTTCCACTTCTGGACGAAGGCCTGGATTCCGGACCGGTCGGCGAGACCGTCGGCGTTCACGAGATCCTCGAGGCGGGACATGATCACGTCCCGGAGCTCGTCGCGGCTGAGCATGCCGTCGTTGTCGGCGTCGAAGGCGGCGGCGATCCCTTCCATGCCCCCGATGTCGAACATGGAGGCCGGGATCATGCCGTCACCATCGACGTCCAGCCGGCCCATCGTCGACTCGAGGAGCTTCTCGGTGAGGCGCGAGAGGTGATCGAGCGGCACGGCGCCGTTTCGCTCGATCGGATCCTGCTGGCCGCCGCCGCCGAGCAGGTGTCCGAGATCCGTGCCGTCGACGATCCCGTCGCCGTTGAAGTCGAACTCCGGATCATCGGAACCCCAGGCCGACATGAACCGCTCGACCTCGGAGATCTCGACGTCGGTGGCCTCGCCGGACTGCGCGAGCCAGGTACCGAGGTCGATGCCGTCGACCACGCCGTCGCCGTTGAGGTCGTAGGCGGGATCGGAGGAGCCCCAGAACTGGGCGAAGCCCTCGACGGACATCTGCGACGACTCCGCCGGGCCCTGCGGGTTCTGGAGGTACATGCCGAGGTCCACGCCGTTCACGGTCCCGTCACCGTTGAAGTCCCAGGACGGATCGGCGGTGCCCCAGGCATCGAGGAGGCTCTGCAGCTGCTGGTCGCCCTCGGCGGCCGCGGTCTGCGAGGAGAGGAACATGCCGAGGTCGCGACCGTCGACGGTCCCGGATCCGTCGATGTCGAATGCCTCGTCGTTCGAACCCCACGCCGCCATGAAGTCGTCCATGTCGACCGCCGTGGAGGCCGCCAACGGAGGCATCGAGTCGACGGGGGACTGGTTCTCCTGCCCGCGAACCGCCTGGCTGTCGGTGGTCGCCCGATTGAGGGCACCGATCGAGGGACTGGCGAGTTCTGGACGACTGGCACCGATCTGCATGGCGAGGCTCCGGGGGTCCTGGTGTTGGAACCCACGCATCCGCAAGTCGCATGCCATGTCCGATGGTCCCCACCCGGCCGCTTGGGGGCGGATGTCGCCCCGAGGACGCGCATTCTGCGCCTCGCGAGCGCAGGATCGACGTGTTCAGCCCCCGCCCCACCCCGGAGAGGTCCTGGGTCGCGGAGGCGCCAGCATGTCGGCGGCATCTTCCGGCGTCGACTCCGCGTCGGGTCGATGGCCCTGGCAGACGATGAACATCTCCACCGATTCGCCGCGACTCGCCTTGGGCTTGAAGCCCTTCGCCTTCTCGAACCGCACGACCGCGCGATCGAGGAGGTCCCGGTACGCCTCCCCTTCGAAGACCTTCATGACCAGGTGTCCCCCGACCTTCAGCCAGGTGGTCGAGCGATCGAGGAGCTCGTGGCAGAGCCGGACCGAGCGGTGGTGGTCGCCGAACGGATCACCGGTGGTGTCGGGGGCCATGTCCGACAGGACGACGTCGAAAGACTCGATCCCGTGGGATGCGGGATCGAACACCCGGAGGTCCCCCTCGACGAGCTCGACGTTGTCCGGCATCAGGTGGCGGTCGATCCGCTTCAGGTCCACCCCGATCACCTTCCCGCGGTCGCCCACCCGCTTCGCGGCGACCTGGCACCACGAGCCCGGTGCCGCCCCGGCGTCGAGGACCACGTCGCCACGCTTCAGGAGACGCCTGCGGTCGTCGATCTCGATGAGCTTGAAGGCCGCTCGCGACCGGAGTCCGAGCCGCTTCGCCTCGCGGAACCAGTGGTCCTGCACCTCGCGCACGCGGATGCTCCAGGAGAGCGGTGGGCCGGGCGCGGGGCCCTACTCCACGATGATGGGGCCGACGTCGGTCGGGTTCTCCACGATGGAGACCCTGATGTCGCCATAGGTGGTTCGAAGGGTCACCGGATTGGTCCCTCCTCCGACGTCACCGATGAAGACGGACGGCCCGTTCTCCGGCGAGGTCGCGGTCACCCGGGCCTCGGTGAATCGCTGGTAGACCCGACCGCCGACCGCGCGAGCGTCGTAGAAGCCGGTGGAACCGGGCCCCACGCGGTAGTCGATGGAGGCCTCCTTGGTGACCAGCGTGATCGATTCGGTCATCGGGTGATCCGTCACCACCCGGACGTCGCCGTAGGTCGTGGAGACGTCCACCGAACCGCGATTGTTCTTGATCCACACGCGAC
>JAYZBK010000235.1:0-5948 GCA_036339295.1 Planctomycetota bacterium | reverse complement strand
CATCGAAGACGAGTTCGGCCGCCGCCCGGGAGTCGATGCAACCGACGATCGCCGCGAACGGAGCCTGGCCCGACGCGCCGGCGGCGACTTCCGCCGCGAGGTCGCGGTCGAGGCGGGATCCGCCGACGAACCTCCGATTGCCCTCGAGCAGGCGACGAAGGGCGTCGGTGCCGTCGATCGATGATGGGTCGGGGGCCATGCGGGGAGACTACCGCGCGTCGGGGCGCGGATCGGCACCGCCCCGACGGACGAGCTCGAGCATCGATCGCCCCATGCCGTCACCGATCAGGTAGTACGTCTCCGCGTTGGAGTTCCAGTGATACCCCTGCCGGCTCGGCGACACCGTCTCGTCCCGCCAGAATCGCTGCGTGGGGACGAAGGCCACGGTCCCGCGGAACTCGGGCCGCGCCGCCACCGCCCTCTGCGCCGCCATCAGCGACAGCGCCCGCGGGTGCTTCTCGTCCGGGCCGCTCATCCCGGTCTCGGCGATGACGAACGGCAGGTCGGGGGCCTCGAGCTCCTTCCGCAGGTCGCGGATGAGATTGGAGAGATTCTCCTCGTAGGCGTCGTTGAAGGCCTGGTTCACCCGGTCGTTCCACCCCTGGTGCCAACCGATGCCCATCAACTCGAAGTCGCGCCCCGCCAGATCGGGAAATTCGGCCGCGGGGTCGGCCATCACCCCCTTCACCGCATCGACGAGCATGCGGTACTCCGCGCCGACCTCGCCGCCGGAACTCGGGGGCCGGAACTCCTTCCCGATCGCCTTGCCGCCCCAGGCGACCTTCACCAGCAGCACCGGCTCGTCGAACGCGTCGCCGACGACCGCCCCGAAGCCGAGCTCCGGGCCGATCGTTCCCTCGTTCGAGCCGAAACCCGGCCGAAGCGCTCCCTTGCGACCGAGGAACCAGATCCTGACGTCGTCCCGTTCCGCCCATGAACCATCCGCGTCCCGGAGATGGGCGTACCGGCGCCGATCCGGTGACTTCTCCACCATCCACTCGAGCGACCCCGCACCGTCGTTCCGATCGGGGTTCGCCTTCACCTGCCCCGCGCCGACCATGTTCGACTGGCCGGCGAGCACGAAGACCCTGACCGGCGACTCGGCGGCCGCGAAGGCCCGGCTCGACGCCAGCAGGACGAGGAGGATGGTGAAGGATCGGATCATGGCCTGGCTCCCGGTGTTTCGTGGCCCTCGGACACCGGGCAGCTTACGGTCCCGATCGCGATCGAACCCCGATGGTCGAATGGGCGGATCTTCCCTTGGACGTCGAACGGTCGGCGGATAGGATCGGCCGCCCCGGGCGCCCCTGCGTCCGGGCCATCCCCGTCATCGATCAGGAGAGAGACGATGCCCAGGATCCCGAGCCGCGCGACCACCGTTCTTCTGCTGACGCCCGCCACGGTCGCCCTGGCGGGTGCCGCCGCGAACGGCGACATCTTCCAGTGGATGAACGACCCGACCACCTACGGCCACCTCTGCCAGTACTCGATCCCGAACGAGCTCGCGGAAGAGTCGTGCGCGCCGACGTCCGCGACGAACGTGCTCGTGCACCTGCAGAACACGCACGCCGCCGCGCTGGGCGGCGTCCAGCTCGTCGGCGAGGGCTACGACGGCTGGATCTCGACGGCGGAGACGCTCCAGGGGAACTTCGGCACCACCAACGAGGAGGGGTCCTCCGGACCGGGCCAGACCGCGGGACTCGAGGACTACATCACCTCGATCGGCGCCGCGAACCGCTTCTCGTTCGAGGCGGTGTCGTTCGAGACCGAGGGTGACTATCCGTCCTGGGCCCGGACGGGAGTGAAGCCCGCCTTCGGCGACTTCTACGACTGGATGAGTTCCGGCGCCGGGGTCTACGTGGACGTCATCTACGACGGCACGGGCCCGGGAGGCGTCCAGGGTCACGTGGTCGCCCTCGTCGGCCTCGATTGGAACGACGCGAACGGCGACGGCGTCGTCGACTACTCCGAAGGGGCGACCTTCTCGGTGATCGATCCACTCGACCCGAGCCAGTACTACGACGGCAGCGACGTGCTCGGCCCGCCGAAGCTCACGAGCATCGCGGTCTGGCAGGACGAGGTCGACGGCTTCCTGCGGTTCAGCTACAGCCAGTACCTCGGGAACCTGCCCTTCGACGAGCTCGACTACGGAACGGCCGTGGGGATCATCGGCGGCGGCGTGGCGATGTCGGTGGTGGTCCCCGGACCGTTTGCCGGCGCGATCGTCGCGGCGGTCGGCCTCTGCCGTCGTCGTCGACGTCGTTGAATCCGGGGCTCGATCGACTGGACCGAAGGCGTGGTCGGATAGGCTCCGGGTGACCCCAGGAGCCCACCGATGTCGAACCGTCTCGTCCTCGCCTCGCTCGTGGCCGCCCTGGCCCTCCCGAACACCGGTCGGGCCGCCCCGCCGATCCCGAACCCGGACTTCACCGCCGGGGAGACGATCCCGGACGGCGCGAACCACGACTGGAACCTGGGCCCCACCGGCCTGCGGGGTTGGATGCACTCCGATCGCATGGAGACGACGACCGCGCGGCAGATCCTCGTGACGATGGTCGACGAGGGCTCCCCCGCCCACGGCAAGGTCGAGGTCGGCGACGTGATCCTCGGGATCGGCACCCGCGCGTTCCGGGAGGATCCCCGGGTGGAGTTCGGCAAGGCGATCCAGCGGGCCGAACGATCGGGTGGACGGCTGGTCCTGCTCCGGTGGCGCGACGGACGCCGCGACCGGGTCACGATCGAACTTCCCGTCCTCGGCCGGTACGCCGACACCGCGCCCTTCGAATGCGCGAAGTCGCGGAAGATCCTCGAGCAGGGCTGCGACGCCCTCGCCCGGAAGCTCGCGGCGGATCCCGGCAAGGGGACGCCGATCGAACGGTCGTACGCGGCGCTCGCGCTGCTCGCCGGAGGCGATCCGGAGCACCTCCCGGTCGTGAAGGAACAGGTCCGGCGGGCGTCGACCTACACCGATCCCGAACGCCGCCAGTACCACTCGTGGTTCTACGGCCCCCAGATCATCCTCGTGGCGGAGTACGTCATCGCCACGGGCGACGACTCGTTCATGCCCGATCTCGAACGGCTCGCCCTCGAGATCGCCCGAGGCCAGAGCGAGGTCGGCTCGTGGGGCCATCGCTTCGTGCAGACCGAAGGCGGGGACACCGGTCGCCTCGCGGGCTACGGCATGATGAACGCCCCGGGCGTCCCGATGCTGATCGGCCTCGCCCTCGCCCGGGAGGCCGGCGTCGACCGTCCGGAGGTCGACGAGGCGCTCGAGCGGGGCGCCCGGCTCGTCCGCTTCTACGTCGGCAAGGGCAGCATCCCCTACGGCGATCACCACCCCTGGATCGAGAACCACGACGACAACGGGAAGAACGGCGCGGCGGCCGTGCTCTTCAACCTCATGGGCGACGACGAGGCGGCGGAGTACTTCTCGCGCATGAGCGTCGCGTGCCACGGGATCGAACGGGACACGGGCCACACCGGCAACTACTTCAACATGTTCTGGGCGATGCCGGGAGTGGCCCTCTCCGGACCGGAGGCGAGTGGTGCGTGGCTCGAGGACTTCGGCTGGTCGTTCGACCTCGCCCGTCGCTGGGACGGCACGTTCACGCACCAGGGTCCGGCCGAGCCGAAGTACGACAGCTACCGCATGTGGGACGCCAACGGCACCTACCTCCTCGCCTACGCCCAGCCGGGCCGACGCGTGCACCTCGCCGGGCGCACCCCGAGCGTCGCCCCGCAGGTCGACGCCCGGACCGCCGCGGCCCTCGTCGAGGACGGTCGGGGATGGAGCCCGCGGACGAAGCTCGAGGCCTACGAGGATCGCTCGGAGCGGAGACTGCTCGCCGGACTCTCGAGCTGGTCCCCCGTGGTCCGCGAGCGGTCCGCGATCGAACTGGCCCGCCGCGATCGCGTGCCGACGCCGGCCCTGCGTCAACTGCTCCGGCGAGACGACCCGTACGCCCCCATCGGGGCGTGCCAGGCCGCGATCATGCTGAAGAAGCGGGCCGAGCCGTTGCTGCCCGACCTGCGGGACCGGCTCGACGCCGACGATCCCTGGCTGCGCATCAAGGCGGCCGAGGCGATCGCCGCGGGCGGGCCCGCCGCGGCGCCGCTCGCGCCCGAGCTCCTCGCCCGCCTCGCCGCCGTGCCCGACGAGGCGGATCCCCGGGGCATGGAGCAGCGGTACCTCTGCTTCGCCCTCTTCAACCAGCGAAACGGCCTGCTCGGGCGCTCGCTCGAGGGCGTCGATCGTGAAGAACTCCTCGAGGCGGTCAGGGCGGGACTGCTGAACGACGACGGTCGCGCCCGGGAGTCGATCGGCTCGGTCTACAAGCAGCTCTCGTTCGAGGACCTCGAGCCGATCATGCCCGAGATCCACCAGGCGATCCTTGAGCCCGCGCCGAGCGGGATCATGTTCGCCGACGGCATCCGGCTGCAGGGCATGGAGCTCCTCGCCCGCCACCAGGTCCGCGAGGGCCTCCCGCTCTGCCTCGAACTCGTCGCGCCCGACCGCTGGGGCATGGGCAATCGGATCGAACGCTGCCTGAACGCCCTCCGGGAGTATGGCGGCGCCGCCCGCAGCGAGATCCCCCGCCTCCGGGCGCTGCAGGCCGACCTGGTCGAGCGAAGATGGAACGCGGAACGGCTCGCGAAGCTGGACATTCCAGGCAGGATCGCCGAGATCGCGGCGGCGGAGACGCCACCGCTCCGCGAACTTCCCGGAACGGATGCCTGACGGGGGCGAGACTGCAGGCGACGACTGGTCCGGTGTCGCCCAACCGCAGGCGGCAAGCAACAGCCCGAGGTCGGCCGGGCAGTCGGCGCAGTGCATCCGCCCAAGCCTGCCAGCCGCCTCGACCCCCGGAACCGCTACATTGGCGTCCAACGAACCGCCATGCCCACGACCACCCCCGAACACGATGAACGCATTCGCGTGATGACCGTCGCCTCCGTCTGGCCGCACTACGTGAACAAGGTCGAGAAGAAGGGACGGACGCTGGCCGAGCTTCATGAGGTCGTCGAGTGGCTGACCGGCTTCGACGCCGAACGGATCCAGGGGTTCATCGACGGCAAGGCGACCTTCGAGGACTTCTTCGCCGAGGCGACCCTGAATCCCAACGCCGACCAGATCAAGGGCGTGATCTGCGGCTACCGCATCGAGGACATCGAGACGCCGCTCACCCGGCAGTGCCGGTACCTCGACAAGCTGGTCGACGAGCTCGCCAGGGGTCGGAAGATGGAGAAGATCCTCCGGGCGTGAGCAGGACGACGAACACCGGCGAACGGAAACCGACGATGCCGACGACCACCCCGTCCCTCCGGGGGCACCTTCGAACGACCGCGCTCGCCTTCGCCCTGACGACGACGGCCGGGGCCGCGACGGCGACGTCGATTCCGGACCCGCCACCGAGACCGGACGGTCGTCCGGCCGACCTCTCGAAGCCCGTCCAGGTCTACATCCTGCTCGGCCAGTCGAACATGCTCGGGTTCGGCAAGGTGAAGGGTGAAGCCGAAGGGACGCTCGAGCACGCGACCACGGCGAAGGGCCTCTACCCCTACCTCGTCGACGACGCCGGGGCATGGACGACGCGGAACGACGTCCGCCATGTGCATGTCCAGGGAAGCGGCACGGGTGGCGCCCGCCTGCTCCACGACGAGTTCCTGACCGTGAAGGGCGGGAAGATCGGCCCGGAACTCGGCATCGGTCACCACCTCGGTCACGAGATCGACGCCCCCGTCCTGCTCCTCAAGAGCTGCATCGGCAATCGCAGCCTCGGCTGGGATCTCCTGCCGCCGGGCTCGGCGCGGTACGAGTTCGAAGGCAGGACCTACGCCGGCTATCGCGAGTCGCCGCTCTCCTGGGAGACCGGCACCGAACCCGAGCCGATCGGCTGGCATGCCGGGATGCAGTACGAAGGCGACGTCGCCCGCGCCAAGGCGGTGCT
>JAYZBK010000234.1:0-38868 GCA_036339295.1 Planctomycetota bacterium | reverse complement strand
CAGTCGGACGACGCTGCCGTCGGGCGATGCATCGACGGCGTTCATGACGAGGTTCACGATCGCCTGCTGGAGGCCACCGGGGTCGGTGAGCACCTCGACGGCGACCGGATCCCGTTCGACCTCGATCCTCGACGAACCCTCGACCATCGGCGACAGCATCGCCTCGACGTCCTCCAGGACCCGGTCGACGAGACACACCTTGATCTCGACCCGCTTCCGACGGGCGAAGGCGAGCAGCCGCCCGGTGATGTCGGTGGCCCGCTCCGAAGCCGAAATGATCGACTGGAGATGCCTTCGGGCCCCGTCGGCCCCGTCGGCGGCCATCCCCAGCGAGGCATGGCCCGCGATCGCGGTCAGGACGTTGTTGAAGTCGTGCGCGACGCCTCCGGCGAGGCGGCCCAGCGCCTCCATCTTCTGGGACTGCTGGAGTCGCTCCTCCAGTTCGGCCCGGACCACGAGCTCCTGCTCGAGCGCCTCGCTTCGCTCCCTCAATCTCGCCGTCAGGCGCTGGAGATCCTTGTTGACCGCCTCCCGCATCTGCAGGTTCACGAGCATGTCGGAGATGCCGGAGTGCGGCGGGAAGTCGTCCAGGCGAAGTCCCAGGTTGGACAGCTCGTCGAGACTCGTCAGCCACGGATGGCCCAGGAACCGCACCCGGTCGGGGACCGCCGCCTCGACCATGAACTCGCCTCGAAGGCGGACGCCGCGCAGGAACGGAAGATCGACGACGTTGACCTGGCCGTCGGTCCGGCGAAGGGCGTCGAAGTCGGCGATCCGCTGCGGGCCGTCGATCGCGTCGAGGTCGAAGAAGCGGAATTCCGAGAGCGTCTCGCCCGCGAAGTCGGCGATCCGGGGCCCCGACTCCACGAACCGCCCCTCGGAATCCACCGCGAAGTGGAACGGGAACGCCCGGTCGAGAAATCGATCGTGGGGTGGATCGGACGTCACGAGGCCGCCGGCCTCTTGCCGACGAACGTGACCCTGAAGGCGTCGTGCTCCCCGTCGCCCTCGCCGTCCCGGAACGGCTCGACCTCGACCTCGTCGCCGAACCGCTCGGCGAGGCCCTTGATGAGTCCGACGACCAGCGGACCAAGCCCGGGACGATGGCTGTAGTAGTGGAGCACGAGACCGGACTCCGAGGTCTCCGTCACCTCGAACCGAGGGGGCTTGAGGTTCGGGAACGCGAGCTTCACCCGGGCATGCATCTGGTCGAGGTTCGAGAGGAACTCCGTGAGGTTGGATCCCGCGGAATCGAGCAGGTGCCCGTAACCCTCGACCCCGGTGTACTTGACCCAGTACCCGCCGAACCCCTCGAGGATCGTCCCGGCATCGACCCCCAGCTCCTCGGAGGCCGCCCCGACCAGGTCGTAGGTGACCTTGTCGTCGTAGCTCTCCATCGAGACGAACTCCTCCTCCGCGATGCCTGCCCGCTCGCGGATCCTGTTCCACGCCTCGTCGCCGAACTGCTCCACCACGAGACCGTGGATCGCCTTGTTGATCAATCCGTACATGGCCTGGCTCCTTCCCCCCGAGGATACTCCACCACCCTCTCCCGCCCCACCCCGAATCTGATCCCGCGAGGCAGCCGGCTAGACTCCGGCCCCAACGATTCCAGGACACAAGGAAACCACCATGAGATCGCCCACCGCCCTTCTCGCCGCCGCGCTCATCCTCGCCGCTCCCGTCGCCCTCCAGGGCTGCGGCTCCGTCCCGACGACCGCCGAAGGCATGGCCGAGAAGCGGGCCGAGGTCGTCCCGGCGGCCGAGCGGACCCTCGAGCGCATGCAGGCCAAGGACTCGTCGATCGAGCGCGTGATGGGCAACGCCTACGGCTACGCGGTGTTCCCCTCGGTCGCGAGTGGAGCGCTGATCATCGGAGGCGAAGGCGGAGACGGCGTCGTCTTCGAAGGCGACCGGCCGTGGGGGCTCGTGAAGCTCGCCAAGGGCTCGATCGGCGCCCAGATCGGTGGCGAGACCTACTCCGAGCTCATCGTCTTCACGACCAGGGAGGCGTTCCGGAAGTTCACGGCCGGCGACTTCACCTTCGCCGCCGAGGTGAGCGCGACGGGTGTCAAGGCCGGTGCCGCAGCGGCCGCCCCGGTCTCCGAGGGCATGATCACCCTCGTGATGACCAACGGCGGACTGATGGCGAGCGCCGCGGTCGGAGGGCAGGACTTCACCTGCTACCCCTTCGACACCGAGTGACCTTCAGGGACGCAGGCCCCGGGAGATCCTCGACCCATGGATGGTGGCGAAAGCTGGCAATTCCTTGGTGAGTTGCTGCTCCTCCTCGGAGGAGCGGTGGCGGCCGGCGCCGCGCTCGAGGCGATCGGGGTCAGCGCGATCATCGGCTACCTGCTCGCGGGCGTGGTGCTCGGCCCCGGCCTGACCGGGATCATCACGGACGTCGAGTCCTTCGAGCTCGTGGCGGAACTCGGCGTCGCGCTCCTGCTCTTCTCGATCGGCCTCGAGATGACCCCTGCGAAACTGCGGGGGTTCGGGCTGCGAGGCATGCTCGTCGGCTTCATCCAGGTCGGCCTGACCCTCGTGACGGCCGGAGGCGTCTCCTGGGCGTTCGGATTCGGCCTGTCCGCCTCGATCGTCCTCGGCTGCATGGTGGCGATGAGTTCGACCGCCGTGGTGGTGCGGCTGCTCGTGGATCGCGGGGAACTCGATGCCCCGCGTGGTCGGGAGTCGCTCTCGGTGCTGCTCGCCCAGGACGTGGCCGTCGTCCCGATGCTCGTGATGGTCGGGATCCTCGGAACCACGGCCCGGCAGGAGGGCGGGAACATCGCGAGCGAGGCGACGAAGCAGCTCGCCGACGCCGCCCTCGGCCTGCTCCTCGTGGTCGGCGTCCTGGCCGCGGTCGGCGTCTTCATCCTCCCTCGGCTTCTCGGCGCTTCGGTCTTCCGTCGCAACCGGGACTTCGCGATCGTCATCGCCATCATCACCTGCATGGTGGCGGCCTGGAGCAGCCATGCCCTCGGACTCTCCCCCGCCCTGGGGGCGTTCGTCGCGGGCATCGTGCTGGCCCGGGTCTCCTTCGCGAGACAGATCCGTGCCGACACCGGGGCGCTGCGGGCGGTGTTCCTGACGCTCTTCTTCGCGTCGATCGGCCTCCTCGCCCGCATCAGGGACCTGCTCGACATCGACATCCTCGTGGTCGTGGTCGGCATTCTCGTGATCGGCCTGGCGATCAAGGTCCTGATGACCTGGCTCGCGGTGCGGCTCACCGGCGGCCATCGGGTCGCCGGGGTCGGAGCGGCGATCTGCCTCGCCCAGTTCGGCGAGTTCAGCTTCGTCGTCGGCAGCGAGGCGAGGTCGTCCGGGGTCCTTTCGGAGTCGCTCTTCCAGGCCGCCATCGGCGCGTCGTTGATCAGTCTCCTCGCGACCCCCATCCTCGTGGCGAGATCACGATCGATCTCGATCGCGGTCAACCGACTCCTCGTGCGACTCGGCCTCTGGAAGGCGATCGACCCGCAGGGGCTCGACGAGGTCGAAGGAATGAGCGACCACGTCGTGGTGATCGGCTTCGGACCCGCGGGCGAGGAGGCGGCTCGAACGGTCAGGCTGGCCGGCATGGAACCATACGTCCTGGAGATGAACGCCTCGACGGTTCGTCGGGTGCGGGCGGAGGGGATCCACGCCGACATCGGCGATGGTGCCAGCCGCGAGATCCTCGAACACGTCCACGCATCGGATGCGTCGGCCTTCATCGTGACCCTGCCCGATCCGGAGGCGGCGATCGCCGCGGTCCACCAGATCCGCGGCCTGAACGCGGATGCCGTCATCGTCGTCCGGGGCCGGTACTCGAGGCGGGTGCCGGAGCTGGTGGCCGCCGGCGCGGACCACGTGCTCGACGAGGAGTCGACCGTGGGCACGCTGCTCGGCGCGACGGTGGTCAAGAGCGGCACCGGTCTCGCCGTCGAAGGCGAGGAGACCTGGCCCCGGCCCCGCGACCGAGCGGCGGAAGAGGATCAATGAGGCGAACGGGGTCCGACCCGGATCAGCCGTCGAGCGATCTCCACAGCGTCGCGGCGCCCGCGGGGATCTCGACCCCACGGTCGTCGAGCACCTGCCGAGGCGTCGCCTCCTCGCCGTAGGCGTCCCGCATCATCGATCGATCGACCGAGACGCCGAAGCCGCCGACGACCGCACCGCCATAGAGGCCACCGACCGAGCTGATCACCTCGACGGCCTCCGGGGCGAGGGGATCGCCCGCGGCCCCCTTCGTCGTCCAGGCGGTGCCGGAGGCCTCCGCAAGGAACTTGGCCCCGTCGAAGATGAACCCTTCGAAGGCGGCGGTGTCGCGGAAGACCATCACGATCCTCCCGCCTTCACCGCCGATCTGGAGACCGATGCTGCCCGACACGAAGTCGAGCGGAACGGGCGGCGACCAGCGATCGCCGATCCGCCGGATCGCGACTCCATGTCCCACCGTCAGCCCGATCCCGACGCCGCCCCGACCGAACTCCAGGACCACGACGCCGACCGCCCCGTCGAGGGTGGCGGCATCGATCCGACCGTCGATCCGGAACTCGTCGAGGACGCGAGCATCCTGGACGCTCTGGTAGGCGAGCGTCTTCGGAGCGGCGCAGCCGGAGAGCGAGGAGGAGGCGATGATCGCCGCGGCGGCGATCGAGGAACGTACGAAGTCGAATGCAGTCATCTGGACCATTCCCTGTGGGTGGAGATGGAGACGGTACTCGACCCACCCCCGCCGCGAACGATGGCCCCCGCAAGAGAGGGACGGGGCCGCGTCGACTCGACGCGGCCCCGTCCTCGATGTGACCGATGCGTCGACCGGACGATCAGAGTCCCTCGACCTGCCATCCGTCGCGATACTTCCGGGTGAGGTAGGGCGCCGCCTCGGGCTTCTCGACGAATCGCATGCCCTCGGCGTCCCAGGTGAGCTTCTCGTTCGGATACCGGCTCGCGACGCCCCCGATGGCGAGGGTCTCGGAGACCCGGCCGCCGTACTCGATGGGCGTGAGGCAGGGCCGCTCGCCGCCTCGGGCCCGATCGACCCAGAGGTGCCAGTGGTTCCCGCCGGCGGCCGCGGGCATGTCCATCGACCGCTGCATGCCCTTGCGGAAGTAGGCATAGCCGTCGCCGCCCTGCGGCACCATGAGCGTCCCACGCTCGCCGATGATGACGACGACGTTCTGCGGGAGCTGGAAGTCGGACGGAAGCCCGAGCGCGGACGGCTCGGGGAGGACCTTGCCGTCGTACCACGTGAAGGGGATCGGGTCGCCCTCGGAGAACCGGTTGCCCTTGAGCGACATCTTGACCACCTCCTTGGAGGGGTACTGGTCGTCGGTCGCGTCGGTCGCCTCGCAGACGACCGTGGTCGGGTCGCCCAGTTCGAGGGGCTGGAAGGCCGCATCGACGATGTGGCAGGCCATGTCACCGAGCGCCCCGCAGCCGAAGTCGCGGACGCCGCGCCACGCGAAGGCGTGGTAGGCGCCGTTCTTGTACGGCCTCTCGGGGGCGACACCGAGCCAGAGGTCCCAGGACAGGTGCCCCGGGACCGGATCGGCGCCCTTGGGACGCGGATTGCCCTGCGGCCAGATCGGACGATCGCTCCAGGCGTGGATCTCCTTGATCTTGCCGAGATTGCCGTCGCGAACGAACTTCATGCAACGCTGCTTCATCGGACGAGACGCGTTCTGCGTTCCCATCTGCGTCGCGAGCGAGGGATTGGCGGCGGCCGCCCTGGCGAGGGCCCGGTTCTCGTGGACCGACCAGGCGAGCGGCTTCTGGCAGTAGACGTGCTTGCCGCCGTTCATCGCCATCATGGCGTAGATCGCATGCATGTGATCGGGCGTGGTGATCGAGACCGCGTCGAACTCGTCACCCATCTTCGCGAACATCTCGCGGCCGTCCGCGAATCGCTTCGCGTCGGGATGGAGCCCGCCGGCCTTGCCGAGGTTGTTCGCATCGGTGTCGCAGAGGCCGACGACGACGACCTCCGGGTGGGATGCGATCTGGGCGAGATCGGTCGATCCCATGCCGCCCACGCCGATCGAGGCGACGTTGAGCTTCTGGAGCACGCCGCCCCGGCCGAGCGTGGGCTTCCAGCCCGCGAGGGCGACGCCCGCGACGGCGGCGGTCTTGATGAAGGTCCGGCGACCCGTGGTGAGATCGGAATGAAGCGGCGCGGTCATGGATGATCCTCTCTTGTCTTGCCTTGCGGCAGGTCGTGTCTGCTCTTGCCTCGGCCCTGGGCCGGCCCGGGCCCGCCGCCGCGGCGGCGGCCCGGCCTTCGATCCTACCGCCCCGGAGGGGTTTTAGTTCCAGAAAGAGGCTGAACCCGCAGATCCTTGAAGTGGACGACGTCGCCGTGCCCGCAGAATCCGAGATGGCCGCTCGCCCGCTTCGCCCCGGGATGCTCCCGACCGCTCAGCGTGCCCCCTTCCAGCGCCTCGTCCAGGTCCACCTCCGCGATGATCTTGCCGTTGAGGACGACCCGGACCTTCCGGCCCTCGACCCGGATCTCCTCGTGGTTCCACTCGCCGGGCGGCGCCTGGTAGCCCCGCAGGGCCGGGGCGAGTCCGTAGATCGACCCGTGGAACTGCCAGTCCTTGAGGCCCGCGTACTTCGGATGACTGTTCTCCAGGACCTGGATCTCCATGCCCTCGTACGCGGCATCGCCGCCCAGCGGCGACCGGACCGCGATCCCGTTGTTGGCGCCGGGCGGGACCTTGAACGCGAAGCGGAAGACGAAGTCGTCGAACTCGTCCGCGGTGTAGAGGTTGCCCCCCGCCCGATCGGGATAGGTCCGGATCGCGCCGTCCTCGACGCCGTAGCCGTTCATGTTGCCGGTCCAGCCCTCGAGATCCCGGCCGTTGAAGAGCGTGCGGAACGTCGACTCGTCCTCGACGATGCGGGCGATGGACGCCTTGTCCAGGAGGATCGGGGTCTACCCCAGGTGGGCGAAGCGGAGGAAGACGGGACCCGGCCGGGACCACTTCCGCGGGAACTCGAACTCCATGAAGTTCCTTCTCCACTCCGGCCCCGTGACGAACGTCCGTGCGGCGTTCGTGCTCCATCCCTCGAGATCCGAGATGTTGACGCGAATCGCCTCGGTCGAGGAGCCACCGCCCTCCTCCCGGGCGTTCACTCCTCCCATCAGGCGATCCCCCGCCTTGAAGGTGCCAGGGATCTCGTGCATCACCGCATCGCCCGGAAGGAGTCGGACGACCGTCCCGTCGAACCACTCCGAGGTTCCCTCGGGACGAACGAGCACCTGGCCGATCGCCCCTGCCGGGACGTAGCGCCATCCCGTGGCGTCCGCGGCCGGGCCGGAGACGGCGTCGAACTCCGGATCGGCGAGTTCGAGGGGCAAGAGGGCGATCGGTGCCTGCTGGACCGCAAGGGCCGTCGAGCCGGCGAGAAGCGAGGCGAGCATCGTGGGAAGCATGCTCGCGCGGGCCCGGGATCTGTCGGAGTTCTTCATGTGGCACACTGTACGGCGACCCGGCACCAACGACCGACCATGGGGTTGCCCATCCCCGACCATCCGATCATGACGCCCCTCAGACACGCTCGACACCACGACGGCACCGTGCTCCTCCGCTCACCGCTCCTGGAGTCGAACGGTTTCCCCCATGCGTTCTCGACCGCGATCGGTCCGGGGTCCACCCCCTTCGACCTGAGTCGGCCGGGCGACAGTCCGCTGGGCACGCCGCGAGACACGCTCGAACACGCCATCCGTCGATTCGTGGAGGCGGTCGCCCCGGGAGCGACGCTCGCCACGCCTCGCCAGGTCCACGGCGTGGCGGTCGCTTCGGTGGACGAGGCCGAGGCCTGCGAGGCGGATGCCGCATGGAGCGATCTCCCGGGCCGACTCGTCGGCGTGCGGACCGCGGACTGCGTTCCGATCCTGATCGCGTGCCCGGCGCGGAACGAGGTGATCGCCGTTCATGCGGGCTGGCGCGGACTCGTGGCGGACGCCCCGGGACTCGCGGTCGATCACCTGCGATCCCGGGGTTCCGAACCGGTCGGGCTCGTCGCCGCGATCGGGCCGGCGATCGGCATCGATGCCTTCGAGATCGGGGAGGAGGTCGCGACGGAGTTCATCCGCGCCGGACTCGAGGCCACGGTCGAGCGACGCGTCCCGAGACCGCACGCCGATCTTCACCAGGCCGCCCGGGCCCGCCTCGTGGAGGCGGGCATTCCCGACCGATCGATCGACGGAATCCCCACCTGCACGGTCGCGGCCGGCGGTTTCCACAGTCATCGCCGCGATGGAGGACGGACGGGAAGGCACCTGGCGGCCATCGGGCCCCGGGACGCGGGTGGATCTCGGGGTTCCGATCTGGGATCATGACGAGGATGTCCGAGGGCCCCCCAGAGGAATCGGGACGCGCCGACCAGCCGATGATCGAGCTCCACCTCGAAGCGGCCTCGCGCATCCTCTCGTCCGACGACGCCGGACTCTGGCCGGGCATCGTGGTGGAGACCCTGCAGGACGACCGAAGAGTGCAGGCCGCGCACGTCGTCTGCTGGGGATCCACGCCGACCGTGCTCGCCGGACCGGGCACCGGGGAGAAGAGGGAGTCGGTCGCGGCGATGGCGATCGAGGCCCTCGACGAAGTCGGTGGCGAGACCATCGTGCAGCGGCCGGGTCACCTCGCCGCGAGGATCGATCGCGGGCACGCGATCGTCGTCCAGGTCGCCGACGACGACGCGGCGTGGGCCCGTGGACTGCTCGAGAGCTGTCTTCGGACCATGCTCCCGAGCATCCTCGCGGTCGAACGCGGGCAGCGGCTCGTGAACACCGCCCGCGACCTGGAGAACCACCGGGTCGTCGAACGACGGATCTCGGAACGCCTCAGCGCCGTCCGGGACGTCGAGGAGCTCGGTGCGGCGGTCAAGGACCTCGCGATCCAGCTCTTCGACATCGAGTTCACGGGAATCTACTTCCGCGACCCCGGATCGCACCTGCTTCGACTGGTCGGAGCCCACGGGCTCGAGCCCGAGGAGGTCGCGGAGGCGGAGCGAACGGCGTGGCAGCGACATCCCGGACGCGTGATCCGGAACGGGGAGACGATTCTCGTGGACGACACGAGATCGGACGATCTCGGCCGCAGCTCGACCTCGCCGGCGCGACGCGTCGAGGTCCGGAGTCGCTGCTACCTGCCGGTCGAGACGGACGGCGAGGTCGTCGGGACCCTCGGTCTCGCGTCGAGCCGTCCCCGGGCCTTCGGGAAGGACCACATCGGCGGTCTCGAGTTCCTCGCGGGCCTGGCGGGCCTGACCTGGAGCCGGCTCCTCGAGCAGCGACGCCGCGAGACCCGGGACCAGATCCTCATCGCCTCCGGAGACGCGGCGGAGAGGCTGCTCGGCGCGATGCGCTGGGAGGACGTGCTTCCCGGGATCATGGACATGCTGGAGCGGTCGTTCAAGGCCGAGACCGCGTGGTACATCGCCGCCGACGGGGTCGCGATCGGATCCCAGGGGCGGTCGCACTTCCCCACCGCCTTCGTCGACGCGGTCGCCCGCGGGGACCATGGCGGCATCACCGGCCGCGGCGACGCGCCCGCGCCGGGATTCGAGGGTGTCGATCCGAGGCTCGCGCATCCGTGGGTGGCGGTGCCGATCATCTCGAAGCAGAGCGTCCGGGGCGTCCTGCTCGTCGTCGACAAGGAAGACGGCCGGGTGCACGACAGCCATTCCATCGCGGCGCTCCGGGCCTTCGGGGAACCCCTCGCCGCGAAGATCTCGCGCGACGAGCTCGAGGAACGGGTGTCCCACGCGGACCGGATGGAACTGCTCGGCCAGATGGCGGGTGGCGTCGCCCACGACATCAACAACCTGCTCATGCCGATCCTCGGACTCGCCTCGACGCTGGCGATCGACGAGCCCGATCCGACACGCCGCGAGAAACTCGAGGACATCCAGCTCGCGGCGCAGCGAGGCCGGGACTTCGTCGAGCAGGTCCTGCTCCTCACGAAACGACGAGTGGCCACCGACGAGTGCACGAACCTGCCCGAGGTGGTCCGCGAGGCGGTGACGCTCCTCCGGCCCTCGACCGCCGAGAACATCCGTCTCGAGGCCAGGGTCGAGGACGAGGGGATCGGGATCATCGGCGACCGGACGGCCCTCCTGCGACTCACCCAGAACCTGATCACCAACGCCCGCCACGCCATCCACGACAGTCCCGGATCGGTGACCGTCACGCTTCGCAAGGAGACCGGAAGCGGCACCGCCGTCCTCGAGGTCCAGGACGACGGATCCGGCATGCCCGAGGAGGTTCGCGCCCGGCTGTTCGATCCCTTCTTCACGACCCGGCGCAGCGGGTCGGAACGGGGCCTCGGCCTGACGATCGTCCAGAGGGTCGTCAATGAACTGGGCGGCGAGATCGCGGTCGAGAGTCGGATGGGCGAAGGTTCGATCTTCCGGGTCCGGCTTCCGAGCGTCGAGCTGGCCGGATCGCCCGGTTCGTCGGAGACCGTCGAGGCCGAGCCGACCATCGCGGGGACCGGCGATCGGCACATCCTCGTCGTGGACGACGACGACATGGTCCGGATGACCACGGAGGCCCTCGTGGAATCGCTCGGCTATCGCGTGAGCACCGCCGAAGGCGGCGAAGCGGCGCTGCGACTCATGGATTCGGAACGGTTCGCGCTGGTCCTGAGCGACCTGACCATGCCCGGCATGGACGGACTCGAGCTCATCGAGGAGATCCGACGCCGGGACTTCACCGGCGCCGCCGCCGTCTTCACCGGCTACGGCGAGGACGCGATCGACCGAGCCGCGGCCTCCGGCGTCGACGAGGTCCTCCGGAAGCCGATCTCGCGCGACGATCTCGGCAAGGCGATCGCGCGCCTCATCGAGCGGTCGCCCGCGTGAGCATCCCCGCCGACCGGGATCCCGGTGAGGTCCTCCCCTCGGAGTGGGTCGCGCGGATCGAGAAGGACTACGGCGCATCGTCGGAGGTCGTCGCGCGGATCCTCTCCGGCACGACCGGGCTGGCCTGGACGAGCCTTCGGTTGAATCCGCTTCGAGGCGACGTCGAGGAGACCCGCGAGATCCTCGCCCGCGACGGCATCGCCGGGCCGCCGGTCCCGTGGTTCCCCGATGCCTTCGTGGTCGACGCGGAGACCGTGGGTCGCGCATCCCGCCACCGATGCTGGTCGGAGGGAAGGGTGATCGCCCAGTCGCCGAGTTCGCTGGCGGCCGTCGGGGCCCTCGCGGCCCGACCCGGCGACCGTGTCCTCGACCTGTGCGCCGCGCCCGGTGGCAAGTCCGCCGCCATCGCCGCTTCGGTCGGTGGCGAGCTCGATCTCGTCGCGAACGACCGGAGCCGAACCCGCTGCCATCGGATGCGGGCGATGTTCGACGTCCTCGGGGTGGCGGCACGGATCAGGACGGGCCCCGGCGAACGGATCGATCCCGCGAGGCACGGTGGATTCGATCGGATCCTGGTCGACGCCCCCTGCTCCGGGGAGGGCCGGTTCGATCGCGCGGATCCGGAATCCTGGGCGAAGTGGAGCCCTCGCGCCGCGAAGAGGCTCGCCTCCCTCCAGAAGTCCCTGCTGCATGCGGCGATCGGCCTGCTGCGCCCCGGTGGCACGATCGTCTACTCGACCTGCACGTTCGGCCGGGTCGAGAACGAGGGCGTGGTCGAGCGGGCGATGAGGCGGTACGGCGACGGCGTCCAACCCATCGAACCCTCGCGGATCCCGAACGAGCTTCCCCCCGGACTCCCCCTGCTCGAACCACCGGGCGAGGAGGAGGCGGCCGAGTCGATGAGGCGGTTCTGGCCGGACCCCGCCGGCGACGAGGCGGCCCGCTCGCTCCACGGATTCTTCATCGCACGACTGCGGAAGTCCGGCTGAGCGACGGCACGTCGCGGGGCGTTCTCGTCGACGAGGTCCGCGGGTACGCTGGTTCCATGGCCAAGCAGAACCCTTCGTACGACCTGGTCGTCATCGGCAGCGGGCCGGCGGGACAGTCCGCCGCCATCCAGGCGTCCAAGCTCCACAAGCGGGTCGCGATCGTCGAGAAGCATCGACGCGTCGGCGGCGTCTGCGCCTTCACCGGCACGATCCCCTCCAAGACGCTCCGGGAGGCGATCATCGAGTCCGTGGGGCCGGCCCGGTTCGGCGGCAGCGAATGGCACCTCAAGCGTCGACCGGAGATGGAGGAGCTTCTCGAGCGGGTCCAGCAGGTGATGCGGTCCGAGGCTTCCGTCGTGCGCGACAGTCTCGCGCGGAACGACGTCGAAGTGATCGAGGCGGAAGCGTCCTTCCTCGGCCCGAACCGTCTCCGGATCAGGGAACACGGCGGCGAACGGGAGATCGAGGGCGAGCGGATCCTCGTGGCCTGCGGCACCGTCGCCGCCGCCCCGCCGACGGGACCGAGCGACGGCCGCCGCATCCTCACCAGCGACGACATCCCCCGGCTCGCGGAGCTTCCATCGAGCCTGGCCGTCGTCGGCGGCGGCGTGATCGGGGTCGAGTACGCCTCGATCTTCGCGACCGCGGGCGTCCAGGTGACGCTGATCGATCGTCGCGAACGCCTCCTCGACTTCGTCGATCGGGAGATCGTCGACGAACTGATGCACCAGATGCGGAACTTCGACGTCACCTTCCGCCTGGGCGAGGCGGTGGCGAGGGTCGAGATCTTCGAGGAGGGCAACCGGACCGAGGTCGACCTGGAGCTCGAGAGCGGGAAGCGGATCGTCTCCGACGCCGTGCTCTTCTCGATCGGCCGCACCCCGGTCACGGAACCCCTCGAGCTCGCGCAGGCGGGCGTCGAGGTCGACGATCGAGGCCGGATTCCCGTCGACGACTCGTTCCGAACCAACGTCCCCGGCATCTACGCGGCGGGCGACGTCATCGGCTTTCCCGCCCTCGCCGCGACCAGCAGCGAACAGGGCCGCATCGCCGCGTGCCGGATGTTCGACGTCGAGGTGTCCGACTTCGATCGGTCCTACCCCTACGGGATCTACGCGATCCCCGAGATCTCGATGTGCGGTGACACCGAGGAGGCGCTCACCGCGGCGAAGGTCCCCTACGTGGTGGGCGTGGCCCGATACCGCGAGACGGCTCGCGGCCAGATCATGGGCGACGACACCGGCATGTTCAAGATGATCTTCCACCGGGAGACCCGGAAGCTCCTGGGCGTCCACTGCATCGGGACCCATGCGACGGAGCTGATCCACATCGGCCAGGCGGTCATCGCGCTCGGTGGCGGCCTCGACTACTTCCTCGACGCGGTCTTCAACTACCCCACGCTCGCGGAGGTCTACAAGATCGCGGCCCACAACGCGGCGAACCGACTTCGCCACGTGCGGCGTCCGCGTTCCGAGGAGGAGGACCGGGTCGACGCGCCGGTCCTGGTCGCCGAGGTCCCGGATCGCGACGATCCCCGTCCGGTGCCGACGAGTCGCCTGACCGAGCGCACCCCGACCGAGTCCTGACCCCGAATGAAGGACGAATCGCGACGTCCATCGCGATCCGTCCCCACAGTCGGTCGTTCGAGTTCAGTTGCGGCGGCGGCCGCCGACGAGGCTGGCGATGCCGAGGAGGGCGATCGCGCCGGGTGCGGGAACCACGGTGTACGAGTAGGCCATCGGGCTGCTGGACCCGTTGCCCCAGCCCGGCTGGAGATCCGCGGTCGACAGCAGGTCGATGGCGGGATCGGTCTGACCGCCACCGGTCGTCCCGATGTCGAACGCGAACGAATCCCCGATCGAGAGCCCCAGGTCGCCGAGCCCCATCGTGTAGGTGATGCGGTTGTTTTCCCAGTCGATCGAGACCGACGCCGAGGCCGCATCGGCCCAGCCCGAGATCGATTCGTCGTAGCGATAGGCGAGGCCGCCTCCGCCGCCATCCAGCCAGCCGCCCAGGAACGCGTCGATCGCGGCGTTCGTGGCGATGTCCCGGCCCCAGGGGTTGGCGAACTCGCCGATCGACGGATCGTGGTCGATCAGCATCACGTACTTGCCCCAGTCGGCATTCAGGTCGGCCACGTCGATCGCGACGACGAGGAAGGTGTCGTCGTTGGTGATCTCCGCTCCGACGATGTCGAGGTTGACCAGGCCGGGATCCGCAAGGTCACCGGCGGCGTCGAAGTAGTAGTCGGCGTGGGCGAGCGTGGTCGCGACGAGGACCGTCGTGAGGACGGTGGCGGATCGCATCATCTGTCTCTCTCCTTGCGGGACGAGCCGGGCGGGAACCCGGCGAGGGGAAGTCGGCCACGGGACGGCGGTCCCGAGGCTTTTCCAGAATCCCGATTCGGCCGCTCCAAATCAAGGAGGAGCCGTGAGTTGCAGACGATCTCCGTCTTATCGGATGACGGGAAGGGTCAACCGCCCCAGGCGGCGAGCAGGATCCCGAGATCCTCCGGTCCGACGGTCCCGTTGCCCGAGAGATCGGCCTGGCACGGTCCACCGGGACACGGTCCCCAGGCCGAGAACAGCAGGCCGAGATCGTTGCCGTCGACCTGCCCGTCTCCATCGAGATCGGGACCACAGGAAGCCTCGTCCGGCGTGCTCCCCGGGTCGGCGGGATCCGAACAGGCGCGAACCTCGTCCTCGTCGAGGTAGCCGTCGAGGTCGCGATCGATCCCGATCCGGATGCCGCTGCCACGAGGGACCAGCGTGTAGGTGACCGGATGATCGGGCGTGGCGAGGACTTCGAGATCCGCGACCTCCGCGATCTCCCCCGCGACGTCGGTCTGGAAGCGGCCATCCGCCCGCAGCACCGCGCCCCGGACTCGCCCACCCTCGAACGCCCGGGCGACGAGATCGGCGTCGCCGGCGAGGGCGATCGAGACCAGGAGATCGCGCAGCGCCGAAGGATCGGGATCGGCGCCTCCGATCTCCGCCTGGGCTCCGACGCCGGCATGGGTTCCGGTCTCCCAGCAGAGCATGAACGCGGACACGTCGCGCCGAAGCTGGTCGCCGGCGGAACCGCCCGGGAAGGTGAACACCTCCCGTTCGAAGAACTCGACCAGCGTCGCGTCGGCGCCGTCGTGCTCGAATCCGAATCCCTTCGAGCCGCTCATCGAGGACTTGTCCATCCCCGTCTTCTCGTACATGTTCCGGAGCGGCGCCACCTTCATCGACTGGCTGTCCATGAGGAGATCGCCCGAGATGACGGTCCCGAGTCCCCCGCTGGGCAGGGCGTGACAGGTGACGCACTGGATGAAGTCGAGCTCCCCGGTCTCGAATCCCTCCCGGCCTCGCTCGGGATCGGCACCGTCGAGAAGCGGCGGCAGGGAACCGTCGAGCAACCGATTCGGATTGGGCGGGTTCGCGATCGAGGCGAGGAACGACCGCATCGCGGCCATCTCCTCCGGCGTGCCGTCCGCGTCGGCCCCGAGCAGGGACGGAAACGCGTGGTCGAAGGCGGCGAAGCTCTGGCGATCCCCCCGCCAGTGGAACGGGGCGTTGCCCTCGAGTCCCGTCAGGGTCTGCGTGGTCATCGGCCCCTTCATGGGATGGAAGTCCTCGCACTCCCCGATCGGGAGGTCGAGGTTGCAGACCTGGTCGAAGGCCTTCATCTCCCCCGAAGGATCGCCGAGGTCCCAGGCCAGCTGGTCGATGCGTCCGTCGACGTGGCAGCTCCCGCAGGAGGCGTGGCCGAGGCCCGACGTGAGATGGGTGTCGTAGAGGAAGGGACGTCCCTCGTTGATGAAGGCCGGGGTCGGATCGAAGAGCTCGAGCCGACCGACCTGTCGGCGACTGGAGCGGTCGATGATCGTGACGGCGGCCTCGAATCGATTCAGGATGTAGACGTGCTCGCCCGCCGGATCCATCGCGATCCCGGTCGGTCCGGTTCCGACGTCCAGCCGGTCGACGCGAGCCAGCGACGGATCGAGCACGAGGACGTTGTTCGACCCCATTCCGGTCACCCAGACCTCCTGCCCGTCGGGGGAACAGGCGACGCCGCGCGGATCGCCGATGCTGAGGACGCGTTCGGCGAAGGGGATCGTCGGCCCGGCGTAGTCGAGGTGGGGATTGAGATCGCGACGGGTGACCCGGCCTCGCGGGCCGGGGGAGACGATGGCTCCCTCCACCGTGATGAAGCGCCCGGCGAGGTTCGGTTCGAACCTCACCTCGTTGGACGCCTCGGTTCCCACGACGACCACCCCGCCATCGGGACGGGCGGCCGCGGCCATGTTGGTGGTCAGCAGGTCCGAGTGGTACGTGGTGGCCAGCGTCGTCGGATCGACGACCGCCACGCCGTGGCCGTGGAGATCCCACGTCACCGCATCCGACCAGTCGCCCGCGTTGTCGTCCAGCCAACGGCCGTCCTCGGTGCGTCGCACGATGATCGAGACGTCCGGGGCCGGAGGCAGCGAGGGATTCATCGGCGGATCGAATCCGCCACCGGCGTTCGGAGGCGGGCTCTGGTTGCCCGGGTAGGGATTCACGCTGGAGGCGACGGTCTGCTGCGACAGGATCGTCGTCCGGTTCCCCGCCTCGAAGATCACCGCGTACACGCTCGTGCCGTCGAAGCAGAGCGACCGAGGATCCTGGCCGTCGATCGGGATGGAGATCGGCGCGGCCGCGGGATCGGCCGGGTCGAACACCATCAGGCGGTTCTCCTGGGAGACGCTGACGAAGGCCCGGGGAGGTGACCCGGCGAAGACCACGTCCGCCGGTTCGTCGCCGGTCGGAAGGGTCGCCGAGACCGTCGCGGTGTCGAGGTCGACGATCGTCACCGAGTCGCTCAGGTGGTTCACGACCCATGCGGTCCGGTCGTCGAACGCACGCACGCTCACCGGCTCGAGGCCGACCGGGACGCTGGCGGAACGGCGGAGCGACCCGTCGTCCGATCGGTCGAGGATCTCGAGTCGATTGTCGGCCGTGTTCGTCACGAGGACCCGGGCACCGCCGGGCGTCACTTCGACGGGGTGGACCTGGGGAGACTCGAAGTTTACGAACGACTGGGCGTGGCCGACCGCGGTGATCGCCGACGCAAGGCAGGTCGCCGCCAGGAGTGATCGCGTCTGGGACATGTCGGGGCCTCCGGATCTCCGGTCACGCTACCAGTCGGGTCGCGAAGCACAAGAGGTCCTGAAACGGCCAAATCGATCTCGGACGCCACCCCGCGCGAACATCGGTCCCGACGCAGCCCTCAGAGGCGGGCACCACTCCCACCCGCCTCGAAGAGATGCACGCCTTCGTGGGCGGGCCGGATGCGGACGCGGGTTCCCTCCTCGGGAAGCTCCATCGCCGCGCCGCGGTGGACGAGTCGCAGGTCGCGACCACCGGCCGCGAGCGAGAGCCAGGCATCCCCCCGGTCGCCGTAGCGCTCGACCGCGCCGACCTCGACCTCCAGGCCCCGGCCGGATTCGATCGATTCGATCACGGTGGATTCGGGTCGCACGCCCAGCACGGCCCGGCCTCGGTGAGGGGTCGCCGGGATCTCGATCTCCCCCGATCCGTCCACCTTGAAGCGGATGCCGCCACCACCGTCGACGACCTCGCCATCCAGGAAGTTCATCGCGGGACTGCCCACGAATCCCGCCACGAACCGGTTCGCGGGCGCCCGGTAGACGTCCATCGGGCTGCCGACCTGCTGCACGCGACCGTCGTGCATGACCACGAGGCGGTCACCGAGGCTCATCGCCTCCTCCTGGTCGTGGGTCACGTAGAGCATCGTCGCCTCGAGACGCCGGTGAAGCATGCGGAGTTCCGCCCGGGTCTCCACTCGAAGCCTCGCATCGAGGTTGGACAGCGGCTCGTCGAGGAGGAAGACCTCCGGATCGCGGACGAGGGCCCGACCGACCGCGACCCGCTGCCGCTGGCCGCCGGAGAGCTGTCGCGGCAACCGGTCGAGGAGATCGGAGATGCCGAGGCTTCGCGAGGTGTCCTCCACCTTGCGGGCGATGTCCGCCTTCGAGAGCCCCAGCCGCTTGCGACGACGCTCGAGCCCGAAGGAGAGGTTCCGACGGACGTCGAGGTGCGGATACAGCGCGTAGTTCTGGAAGACCATCGCGACGTCGCGATCGCGGGCGGCCACCTCGTTGACGACGCGATCGCCGATCCGGAGCTCGCCCTCGCTGATCTCCTCGAGGCCCGCCACCATGCGAAGCGTCGTGCTCTTCCCGCAACCGGACGGCCCGACGAGCACGACGAACTCGCCGTCGGCCACGTCGAGGTCGACCCCTTCCACGGCGCGCACGCCTCCGGGATAGACCTTTCCGATCGACTCGAGTCCGACGCTTGCCATGATTCGCTCCGTGGTCCGATTCAGCCCTTGACCGCGCCCGCCCCGAGCCCCTCGATGAACTGTCGCTGCGCCGCGAGGAACAGGAGGGCGCACGGGATCATCGTGACGACCGAGAGGGCCATCAGGAGATGGACGTCCTCGAGCCCCCCGAACTGCGTCCGGAAGGCGTTGAGGGCGACCGCGAGCGTCGCCTGCTCCTCCGAGTGCAGGTAGATGAGCGGGAGGAGGAAGTCGTTCCAGGTGAAGATGAAGGTGAAGACGGCGGTGATCGCCGCGACCGGCCGGGTGAGCGGCATGACGATCCGCCACCAGGTCTCCAGCCAGCCGCACCCGTCGAGCCGGGCCGCCTCGAAGAGGGCTTCCGGAAGCTGGGCGATGAACTGGCGGTACATGAAGATGTGGAAGGCGCTCCCGAAGAACGCCGGGACGATCAGCGGCAGGAGCGTGTCCACCCAGCCCAGCGACCGGAAGAGGATGAACAGCGGGATCATCGTGACCTGCGCGGGGAGCATCATCGTGGCGAGCATCAGCACGAAGGTCGGCTGCCGTCCGCGGAAGCGAAGCCGGGCGAAGGCGGTGCCGACGAGGCTCGACGAGAGGATCGTCCCGACGACCACCAGCACGGTGACCACGATCGAGTTGGCGAGGGCGTCGATGAAGCCCCACCACGGGGTCGTGCCGACCTCCCGCATCGCCTGGGCGTAGTTCTCGAAGCGAGGATCGGTCGGAAGCGCCTCGAAGGGACTCCCCGAGGCGAGCGCGGCGCCCGCCCGCTGCTCGGTCTCGAGACTGAGTGCGAGCATCCACCAGAGCGGGAACAGCATCGCGACGGCGCCCGCGACCATCGGGACGTACCACCACGGGGATCGACCGCGACCTCGCATCCGCCCGCTCATGCCCGCATCCCCTCGTAGTGGACGCGGCCCCCGCCGATGCGAAGGACCACGACGGTGAGGACGAGGACGACGACGAGCAGCAGCCACGCGAGCGCGGAGCCGTAGCCCATCTCGTACCAGTCGAACGCCTGGTTGTAGAGGTAGAGGACGTAGAAGCGGGTGTCGTCCCCCGGTCCGCCGCCCGTCATGACGAAGGCCTGGGTGAAGACCTGGAAGCTCCCGATGATCGCCATGATGCCGTTGAAGAGGATCACCGGCGAGAGCATCGGCAACGTCACCCGGACGAACCGCGAGAGCGGCCGGGCCCCGTCGATGTCGGCGGCCTCGAGGATCTCCGCCGGGATGTTCCGGAGACCGGCGAGGTAGATGAGCATCGATCCACCGACCAGCCAGAGGTTCATGATCGCGAAGGCGGGAGGCCCGGCCCAGGCCGCGTCGGCCTGGAACCACTCGGGCGGCTCGAGGCCGAAGGGCGAGAGAAGCGGCGAGAGGATCGAGTTCATCAGGCCGCCGTCGGACCGGAACACCCACGTCCAGAGGACGGCCATGCCGACCCCGGCGAGAACGCTCGGGAGATACCACGCCGCCCGGAACGCCTCCACGCCCCGAAGCTTGGCGTTGAGGACGACGGCGGCGAGGAGGGCGAAGACCTGTCCGAGCGGCACGGAGAGGATCGCGTAGTAGGTCGTCACCTGCAGGCTTCGCAGGAAGCTCGGGTCGTTCGCGATGATCTCGCGGTAGTTCCCGAGACCGACGTACTCGGCGGTCCCGAGGGTGTCGATCCCCTTCCAGCGGGAGAGCGACAGGAGCAGCGACAGGACGATCGGCCCCAGCATGAAGAGGGCGAAGCCGAGGGCCCACGGGAGGACCATGAGCCAGCCGGCTCGCTCCTCCCTCCTCGCCAGCATCGACTCCGGCCGCGTCCGGACGAGCCAGATCCACTTGGCCACCGCGACGGTCGCGACCAGCGCGAGGACCACGAGGCCGATCGAACCCCAGGGCATGCGTGGGAACGACCTCGTCGGCGCGAGGGGGGACGCCTGCCGTCCCGTCCACCACGCATCGAACGAATCGACCTGGGCGTCGACGTCCCCGCCCGTTCGCAGGGCGACGTCGAGCGTCCGTTGGAACTGGTCCTGGAACGCCGGATCGATCGGCCAGGGCGGGACCCGGGCGACGTCGACCGCATCGAGGTAGGCCCGGTCGTTGGCCGGGGCGACGGCGGGATCGACGAAGGCATCGCTCTCGGCGACCGCGCGGAGCGTGGGGATCGCGAGTCCGAGGCGGGCCTGGGCCTCCTGCGACTCGCGTCCCGTGAGCCACTTCAGGAGCTGCCAGGCCTCCTCCGGATGGTCGGACCGGCTCGACATGCTCCACGCGATCGTCGCGATGACGTTCGCCCGGGCCTCGCCCCGCGGGAGGGGCGCGAAGTCCCACTCGAAGTCCTCGATGCTCCGGTAGCTCGGGACGACCCAGCGGCCGAACGGCCCCACCATCCCGATTCGCCCGGAGAGGAAGAGCGAGCCCGGGTCGATCCCCTCGGCCTCGGCCCGGGCGAGGAACCCGTCGTCGCCGAATCGCCAGTCGCGGAGATCGCGCAGGGCCGCCCTCGTCGGCTCGTCTCCGATCGCAAGCGTGTCGAAGGCGCCGTCGGGGCCCACGATCGAGGCGCCCCGCGTCCAGAGGTAGCCCCGAAGCACGAACGGCCAGGTGACGAGTTCCGCGCCCGTCACCCCCTCGAGGGCGTCGATGCGACGGGCGGCGTCCACGAAGTCGTCCCAGGTCCAGTCGTCGGTGGGGTGCGTCGCACCCGCGCGATCGAACAGGTCCCGGTTCCAGTAGATCCCGACGGTCGTGAAGTCCTTCGGGACGCCGTAGAGCGGGCCTTCCCCCATGCGACCGTCCGCGAGCCGGAAGGCGTCGACCGCCGGCTCGAAGAACGCGTCGAGGGTCAGGGCGTCGTCCGCCCCAGCGGCGACCTCCCCCTCGAAGAGTTCGTCGAGCGGCTGGAGCTGGCCCGCCTCCGCGAAGGGGGCCATCCGGCCGAAGTCCATGTAGAACAGGTCCGGCGGCTCCCCCGCCGCCATCATCGTCTGGAGCTTGGTGAAGTACTGGCCGCTGTCGCCCGGGTTGATCCGCTTCACCCGGATCGTCGGATGACGCGATTCGAAGGCCCTGATCGAGGCCTCGACGATCTCGTCCTCCTGCTGCCCGCCCCCGCCGGACCAGTGCATGAGGACCAGCTCGACGACCTCGTCGCTCGGGTCGGCGAACACGCGTTCGGTCTCCCGCCAGCCGACCCGGAGGAACGCGGCGACGACCAGCAGGGCCGCCAGGAACCCGAGGCCCAGCCGCCCGACTCGGACGAAACGACCGTAGATGGAGGAATCGTCGACGACGGCCATGCGGCCAGAATTATAATTGCTGGCCATGCGATTCACGACCCTGTTGCTCCTGTCGATGACGATGGCGCCAGCCGGCGTGGCGACCGCGACGGCCCCGTGGCCACCGGACGTGCCGGTCGCCGAGATGCCGACGACCCGTGCGGTGCGGGCGCCGCGAAGCGTTCGTCCCATGCCGCTCTCGAACGGTCGTTGGCGGACGACCTTCACCATCGAGGGCGTCCCCGCGGAGCGGATGCGGCTCGCCGGGTCCTTCAACGGGTGGAATCCCGACGCGGGCGAGATGCGACGCGACGCCCTCGGCCGGTGGACGATCGTCGTTCCGCTCGACGACGGGACCCACTACTACAAGTTCGTCCGCGACGACGGCGACTGGATGCCGGACCCCCTCAACGAGGAACGGGTGCCCGACGGCCACGGCGGCGAGAACACCGTCTTCGCGATCGGCGAGGATGCCCTGATCCGACCCGATCGAGCGGTCCGCGGCGACGGGAAGGTCCTGGGCATCGCCCTCCGCCACGATCCGACCGACTGGCGGGACCTCCAACCGCTCCCGGAGGATCGATTCCAGGTCTCGGTCCGGACGCTTCGCGGCGACGTCGAGCGGGCGTGGGTCGTCTTCGAGGACGGACGCCGATTCACCCTGGAGTCGACCGGCGGCTCGAACCGATTCGACCGCTGGCGGGCGAGCCTGCCGGCCGACCGCGAAGGTCTTCCCTACACGTTCATCTTCCAGGACGGAGACACCCGGGTGCGCCATCCTCGTACCTTCAGCCTCGACCGCACGAACATCCCGGAGGTCCGCACGCCCGACTGGGCGAAGGACGCCGTCTGGTACCAAGTGATGGTCGAGCGCTTCCGCGACGGCGATTCGTCGAACGACCACGACCCCGTCCGCCCATGGACCTTCCCCTGGTACGACTCGAGTCCCTGGGAGGGGACGGACGGCCAGTCCTTCTACGAGTACTTCGTCTTCGACCGGCACTACGGCGGCGACATCCAGGGCCTTCGAGACCGGCTGCCGTACCTCGAGTCGCTCGGCGTGAACGCGCTCTACCTCAACCCGATCTTCCAGGCGAGCACGCACCACAAGTACAACGCGACCGACTTCCGGCACGTCGACGAGCACTTCGGGACGGGCGAACCCGACTTCGAGGAGACGATCGCCGGCGAGGACATCTTCGATCCGTCGACCTGGACGTGGTCGAAGAGCGACCGGGTCTTCCTCGACTTCCTCAAGGAGGCGAAGAGCCGGGGGTTCAAGGTGATCATCGACGGCGTCTTCAACCACGTCGGCACCGCCCACCCCGCGTTCGTCGACGTGCGCGAACGCGGCGTGGAGTCCCCGTACGCCGACTGGTTCAGCGTCCGGAACTGGGACCCGTTCGAGTACGACGGCTGGGCCGGCTTCGGCGAACTACCCGCCTTCCGCAAGAGCGAGGAGCACGGGCTCGCCTCGAAGACCCTCCGGGACCACATCTTCGCGATCACCCGTCGATGGATGGACCCCGATGGTGACGGCGATCCCTCCGACGGCGTCGACGGCTGGCGGCTGGACGTCCCCGAGGAGGTCCCGATGGCGTTCTGGATCGAGTGGTGCGAGCTCGTCCGCTCGATCAACCCCGACGCCTACATCGTCGGCGAGATCTGGCAGGCGAAGCCCGAGTGGCTCGATGGCAGGACCTTCGACGCGGTCATGAACTATCCGTTCGCGGAGATCGCGTTCGAGTGGATCGGGCACCGCGACGACAAGATCACCGCCAGCGAGGCGGCCCGGCGGTTCGAGGCCCACCGCGAGGTCTACCCCTCGGAAGTGACCTACGCGCTGCAGAATCTCGTCGACAGCCACGACACCGATCGCCTCGTCTCCAAGCTGCACAACCCCGACCGCCCCTTCGACAGCGGCAACCGCGAACAGGACGACCCCACCTACGACGGATCCAAGCCTCCGGCGGACGCGTACGCCCGGGCGCGGCTCGTGGCCCTGCTCCAGATGACGTCGCCCGGCGCCCCCATGATCTACTACGGGGACGAGGTCGGGCTCTGGGGATCGGACGATCCGAACAACCGGAAGCCGATGCTCTGGAAGGACCTCGAGCCCTACGACGAGCCCGGCATGGAGGTCATGGACGAGCAGCTCGAGCACTATCGCGAGATCGTCGCCCTGCGGAACGCCCACCCGGCGCTGCGGACCGGATCGATCCGGACGATCCTGACCGACGACGAGCAGGACGTCATGGCGTTCATCCGCGAGAACGACGAGGAGGAGATCCTCGTCGTGCTCAACGCGAGCCCCGATGAAGCGGTGGTCACGGTGCCCGTCGAGGGCGACGGCTGGACCACGGCCTTCGGGGATCCGGGGGAGGGCTTCCCGACCGTGAAGGTGGGCGGCCTGCAGGGCGTGGTCTGGATCCGCCGGAAGTGACGACTCGATGAGCGGGGCGATCCATCCACTCCTCTCGGAGCGCACTGCCGGCGTGCTGCTGCACCCGACCTCGCTGCCGTCGCGCGACGGCGCCTTCGGGATCGGCGACCTCGGACCGACCGCGCGACGCTTCTGCGACTGGATCCGCGACGCCGGTCTCCGACGCTGGCAGATGCTCCCGATCGGTCCCGTCGGCGCGGGCGACTCGCCGTACAGCGCGTGGTCGAGCTTCGCGATCGAACCGATGCTGGCCTCCGTGGCCGACCTCGTGGAGGAGGGGCTGCTCCCTCGATCGGCGCTTCGGCGCTCGCGCGAGGAGCGCGAGCTCGACGATCGGGGCCGGGCCTCGTGGCGGCGTGCGCGGTCGTGGAAGTCCCCGCGACTCCAGGCCGCCTTCGAATCGTTCATGCGGACCCGGGGGACCCGTGGGCCGGGAGGCCGGCCCCACCAGTCGTTCCGGGAGCGTCACGAGTTCTGGCTCGAGGACTGGATCACCCACGCGACCGAACGATGCGGAAGTCGTCGGAACGCGACGTCGATCGAACTGAACCCCGACTACCACGCGTTCCTGCAGTTCGTCGTCGACCGGCAATGGTCGCGGCTTCGCGCCCACGCCCTCGACCGCGGCGTCCGCCTCGTCGGGGATCTCCCGATCTTCTGCGGTGCCGACGGCGCGGATGTCGCGAGCCGGCCCGAGCTCTTCCGCCTCGATCGGTCGGGAAGGCCGTCGGTCCTCACCGGCTGCCCGCCCGATCCCTTCGCGGTCGACGGGCAGCTCTGGGGCCACCCCCACTACCGGTGGAGCGCGCACCGCCGCGAGGCGTTCGAGTGGTGGCGCAGCCGGGTCGCCGTCACGCTCGAACGATTCGACCTCCTCCGGATCGACCACTTCATCGGCTTCGTCCGGGCCTACGAGGTGCCGGGGGGCGCCCACCACGCGAGGGTCGGCCGATGGGGTCGCACGCCGGGTCGCGAACTCCTCGAACGGCTGCGTCGCGAGTTCGGGACGCTTCCCTTCATCGCCGAGGATCTCGGCGACGTCACGCCCGCGGTCCATCGGCTTCGCGACGAGTTCCACCTTCCCGGCATGCGGATCCTGCAGTGGGCGTTCTTCGACGAGCATGGCGAATCGAACGACCTCCCCCATCGACATCCACGCCACGCGGTGGTCTATCCGGGCACCCACGACAACGACACCGCGGTCGGCTGGTTCAAGTCGCTTCCGGCGACGGTCCGCCGCCGATTCGCGGACTACGCGGGCCCCGACGCCTCGGCCGATCCCGCGGCGGCCCTGGCTCGACTCGCCTTCACGAGTCCCGCCAACACGGCGATCGTCCAGATGCAGGATCTCCTCGGACTCGGCCGGTCGGCCAGGATGAACATCCCGGGCCGACCGACGGGAAACTGGACGTGGCGCCTTCGACGATCCGATCTCGCTCCTCGAACCATCCGCTCGATTCGCGACCTGGCATCGGCCTCCGGTCGCTGAACCCACCTCACACGATCCCCAAGGACCAGTCATGCCTCCTCGCCCGAGACGGGAATCCCCGATCAACCCCGACGTCCTGGTCGGACGCCTCCTCTCGCTCGCCGAGAACGTCTCCTGGAGCTGGCACGAGGCGGCCCAGCGACCGTTCGCGATGCTCGAGCCGATCGCCTGGGAGTCGACCAACCATGCGCCGATCGACACGGTGCTCCTCACGTCGCGGGCGAGGATCGAGGCGGCCGCGGCCGATCCCGACTACCTCGGGATCCTCGCGGCGGGCGAGCGGACGCTCGCCGACGCCCGGCGGTCGAAGCGATGGTTCGGCACGACCCACCGAGGGCGGGACCGCCGCCTGAAGGTCGCCTACTACTGCTCCGAGTTCGCGATCCACGAATCGATGCAGCAGTACTCCGGCGGCCTGGGCGTCCTGGCGGGCGACCATCTCAAGAGCGCCGAGGACCTCGGGGTCCCGATGGTCGGGATCGGCCTCCTCTATCGGCACGGCTACTACCGCCAGCAGTTCGAGGCCGACGGAAGGCAGCGCGTGCTCTACCCCTCCTACGACTTCGATCGCTACCCGATGGAGGAGACCGGGCTCTCGGTCCATTGTCCGATCGGCCGTCGGACGGTCGCGGCGAGGATCATGCGGCTCGAACTCGGATCGACCCCGATCCTCCTCCTCGATGCCGATCTCCCGGAGAACCGTCCGGAGGACCGTCGCCTCACCGAAGGGCTCTACAAGGGCGAACCCGAGCTCCGCATGCGCCAGCAGGTGCTGCTGGGCGTCGGGGGCGCGATGGCGGTCGAGGCCGCCGACCCGGACGTCACCGTGCACCACCTCAACGAGGGACATGCCGCCTTCGCCGCGATCGAACGCACGGCGCGGCTGGTCGAGGAGGGCGCGGATCTCGAGTCGGCCATCGACGCGGTCCGCTCCAGCACGGTGTTCACCACCCACACGCCGGTTCCGGCCGGACACGACCGGTACGACCCGAAGGCGGTCTCGACCGCGCTCGCGCCGGTCCTCCGGCGGGCGGGCATGTCGCCGCGGACGTTCGCCGACCTCGGTCGCGAACGGGCGGGCGACGCCTCGGAGACCCTGTGCATGACGGTGCTCGCCCTCCGCTTCGCCGACCACGTCAACGGCGTGGCGAAGCTGCACGGCGAAGTGAGTCGCGACATGTGGATCGGTGCGTACTCGGAGGCCTCGAAGCCCGCCGACGTGCCGATCGGGTCGGTCACCAACGGGGTCCATCCGGGCACCTGGATGGACCCGGCGGCCGCCGAGTTCTGGCGACGCCACATCGGACTGCGACCCGAACGAGCCGTGCCCCACGAGACCGCATGGTCGAAGGCGACGTCGGTCGATCCCACGGAGGCCTGGGAGCTCCGGAACCGCCTGCGGGCCCGACTCGTCCGCTTCATCCGCGAACGGTCGGTGCGACAGGCGATCGCCGGGGGCGCCGGTCCCGAGGCCGTCCTCGAGGCCGGGCGGGTGCTCCGTGAGGACGCCCTGACGATCGGCTTCGCCCGCCGGTTCGCGACGTACAAGCGAGCGCCCCTCGTCTTCCGGGATCGCAAGCGACTGGCCGCGATCCTGAACGACCCCGATCGTCCCGTGCAGCTCGTCTTCGCGGGCAAGGCCCACCCCCGCGACGAAGGCGGCCAGGCCTTCGCCCGGAAGATCTTCGAGATGTCCCGACGTCCGGAGTTCCGCGGGAAGGTGGTCGTCCTCGACGAATACGACATGCGGGTCGGGCGGGAGCTGACCTCCGGCTGCGACGTCTGGCTGAACACGCCGATCCGACCGCACGAGGCGAGCGGCACGAGCGGCATGAAGCCGCCGATGCACCTCGGCGTGAACTGCTCCATCCTCGATGGGTGGTGGCCGGAGGGCTTCGACGGCCGCAACGGCTTCGCGATCGTCGGCGAACCGGATCGAGGAGGAGCGGCCGCCCGCGATCGGGCGGACGCCGAGGCCCTCTACGCGGTGCTCGAGGATGAACTCGTCCCCGAGTTCCACCGAAGGAACCGAAGCGGGCTTCCGGTTCGCTGGATGAAGCGGGCCCTGCGAAGCGCGGCCACGATCCCCGGTCCGTTCAGCACGCATCGCATGGTCGGCGACTACGTGGCGAACGCCTATCTCCCCGCCCACCGAGGCTGAATCGCCTCGAGGCGACCACGCCCGTCACGTCCGCGCAAGAAAGCGGGCCGCGTCCGAGGACGCGGCCCGCCGTTCCTGCAGAAAGGAACCCTCTGGCCCTCGGGTCAGGGACCGCAGTCGCAGTTGTCGACCGCGAGCCCTGCACAGAACTCGTCCCAGATGAAGTCGCAGCAGATCTCGTCGATGCCGCAGACGATCTCCTCGCAGGTGGCGTCTGAGCATCCGGCGCCCTTGCCCGCGACGTTGCAGTCGCCGCAGCCTTCGTCGCCACCGCCGCCGCCCGGGCAGTCGCCCCAGGAGGCGAGGATCAGCCCGACGTCGGCGCCATTGACCTCGCCGTCCCCGTTCTGGTCCTCGGGGCACGTGCCGCACGAACCCCAGGCCGCGAGCAGCAGGCCGAAGTCGGCGCCGTTGACGATGCCGTCGTCGTTGAGGTCGCCGGGGCAGTCGTTGCCACCCCCACCACCCTCGGTCGCGACGACCGCGAACTGGTCGCCGTCGATGTCGGCGAAGTTGACGAACCGCGGCTCGCCGAGGTTGCCACCGGCGAGGAGGGGGCCCATCACCTGGTTGGAGATGAAGTCGTGGCCGCTGCCGTTCACGAAGGCACAGACCTTGATGTCGTCCCCGGCCGTGTGACCGAGCGCCTCCAGCGGGATGGCGATCTCGATGCCGGTGACCACGCCGGCGCCGCCGTCGGGCTCGGACTGGTCACCGCCGGTGACGCCGCCGACGTTGGAGTTGTCGATCGTCGCCTGGATGAGGTTGTCGGTGAACAGCGTGCCCGCCTCGCCGGCCGATCCCGGACCCGCGAACCCGGAGGCTCCGGTGTCGCCGCCGTCGGTCAGGAGCTGGGCGTAGCTGAGGAACGTGTCGTAGGGCGTGACGCCCTTCTTGTTCGGCTGCCCCGGGCCGCCGGTGAAGGTCACCCAGAAGTCGGCGTCGAGACCGGCATCGAAGGTGAGACCGGGCTGGACCTCGCCGGTCTCCCCATCCTCGAACCGGCCCATGCGGTTGAGCCCGCCGAAGTCGACGTCCGGGTTGTTGCCGAGGAGCGTGTTCTGGCCCGCACCGGGGACCGCGTCGATGAAGATCTCGAGCTTGTTGTAGTTCGACTCGAGGTTGCCGGCGAGGACCATGTAGAGGAACTCGCCGTCGGCGAAGGCGTAGAACGCATCGATCTCGGAGCCGTTGCAGAAGCCGATCTCTCCGAGGCTGGCATCCCCGAACTGGGTCTGCACCTGCTGGATCGCGAGCGGCGCACCGTAGTCCGCGTCCGCGACGCCATCGATCGTCGTGGCCTGTCCCATGACCGAAGCCGCGGGGACAAGCATCGCGGCGACGAATGCTGGTCGAATCTTCATCTCGTTCATCTCCATGGACGACGGTCGACGTGACCGCCGAGTGACAGTTCCAGAAAGAAAGTAGCCCTGGAGCCCCTGATATCAAAGCACTTAGGGTCGAAATTCCGCCGTGGCCCGGAATTCACGCCCGGGCGGCCGATATCCACCGCCGCGATCGACGTCAGGGGCAGCCGCCCCAGACCGCGAGCATGAGCCCGACGTCGGCGCCGTTCACCACGCCATCGCCATCGAGGTCCTCCGGGCAATCGCCGCAGGGGCCCCACGAGGCGAGCAACGATCCGAAGTCCGCCCCGTCGACGCTGCCATCGCCGTTGAAGTCCCCGGGACACGGAGGGACCGCCTCCTCGAGCACGACCACGAACTGGTCTCCCGGGATCGCATTGAAGTCGATCACCCTCGGTTCGCCGAGGTTGTCCGAGCCGCCGAGCGGTCCGAGGACCTGGTTCGAGACGAAGTCGTGGCTGGCTCCGTTGACGAACGCCGTCACGGCGATCCGATCACCTTCCGTCCAGCCGAGCACCGACAGCGGAATCGCCATCTCGACCCCGGTCGTCACGCCCCCGCCGTCGTCGAGCCCCGCACCACCGGAGACGCCTGCGACGTTGGAGTTGTCGATCGACGCGATGATGCCGTTGCCGGCGAAGAGCGCCTGTCCGGCACCGGGGCCGCCCGGGCCCGCGAAGCCGAAGTCGACGTCGCTGCCACCGGCGGTCGCCAGTCCGGACCAGTTGACGTAGGTGTCGTAGCTGACCCCGACCTCGCCGCCTCCGGTGAAGTCGACCCAGAAGTCCGGCGCGAAGCCCTGGTCGAAGAGCAGGCCGGGCTCGGCCCCGCGGCCGGTGCCGCCCATTCGGTTCAGCCCCCCGAACTTGACGTCGGGGTTGTCCGAGCGGAGGCGATTCTGGCCGGCGTCGGGGATCGCATCGATGAAGATGTCGAGCTTGTTGAAGTTCGACTCGAGGTTGCCCGCGAAGAGCAGGAACAACGTCTCGTCCTCGACGTGGGCGTGGAGGCCGTCGAGCTCCGAGCCGTTCGCCCAGTCGATGAGGCCGAGGTCGGCGTCGCCGAACTGCGTCCCGGTGTCCTGAACCGCGAGGGCGTCGCCGTAGAGGGCATCGACCTGGCCGTCCACGATGATCGGCCCGTCCTGCTTCCCCCCGCCGTTTCCGCCGTCGTCGGGCAGCGCCTGCGAGAAGACGAGGGCGGTGTACGGGGGAAGCTCGAATTCGGCGCTGTAGCCCATGCCGTCCCACGGAACGGCGTCGGCCTGCACGGAGACCGGGCCCCCACCGGTGAACTCGGGGTCGTAGGACGTCGCGTTCGAATTGAAGACGCAGTGCCACGTGCCCCCGCGCGGGAAGCCGATGCGATACGCGCCGCGGGTCTCGTTGGTCCAGTGGGTGACCACGACGACGTCGTCGCCCACGCCGCCCTGGTCGAAGCGATGCCACGCACCGACCTTGTCGGCGTCGTTGAGATGGTGGAAGACGGTGCTGTTGCCGCAGAGCCCGCGGGTCGCCCCCCCGAGGTTCCGGCGAAGGTGGACGAGGTCGCGATAGAGCTGGAAGATTCCGTTGAAGGTCTCCTTCCGGGCCCAGTCCATGGGCTCGGCATCGGTCCAGCGGCCGTCCTCGAAGAACTCCTGCCCCTGGAAGATCATCGGGATGCCGGGGGAGGTGAACACGACGGATGCGGCGAGGGTCGAACGCTTCTTCGCCTCCCAGCTGTCGGCGTTGGCGGGCCAGATCACCTCGGGAAGCCGGGGCTGGTTCGCCGCCTCGTCGTGGCTCTCGGTGAAGACGACCCGTTGCGTCGCCTGCCCGTTGAAGTACTTCATCACCGAGTTGCGGAGCGTGTTCATGTCGCGGTCGGCATCGTTCACGACCGTCGCGAGGGCCCGCACCGGATGCAGGAAGACCCCGTCCCACTGGCTCTCGAAGCCCGCTCCACCCTCGCCCACGGATCGACTGAGCCATTCGTTGTCGTCGAAGTCCTCCGCGATCGCGATCTTCCAGGGCTGCGTCGCGTCGATCGACTCGTTGATCCACTGGAGCAGCGACCAACCCTCGGGGAGCTCGATGCCCGCCTCCGGGATGCCGCGGATGTACTTCGTCGCGTCGAAGCGGAATCCGTCGATGCGGAACTCGTCGAGCCAGAGCATCGCGTTGTCGCGGATGTAGCTGCGGACCTCGCCGCGACCGAAGTCGGGCCTCGGTCCCCATGGCGTCTCGGCCCGGACGGGGTCGTTGTAGAAGAAGATCCCGCCGTTCCCGTTCTCGCTCCAGCCGTCGTACTGCCAGAGATCGAGGTCGCTCGGCCCCCAGTGGTTGTAGAGGACGTCGAGCAGCACCGCGATGCCTCGCTCGTGGCAGGCGTCGACGAACCGCTTGAGGGCGTCGGGGCCGCCGTAGGAGGACTCGACCGACCACGGGTGGGCCACGTTGTAGCCCCAGTTCACGTCGCCGGTGAACTCGTTGATCGGCATGAGCTCGACGCAGTTCACGCCGAGTTCGAGCAGGTGGTCGAGGTTCTCGATGCACTCGTCGAAGTTCGCAGGCACCGGATCGCCCGGCAGCGCACCGTAGGTGCCGATGTGCATCTCGTAGATCACGACCTCGTTCCAGCTTGGCGTCGAGTAGCCGTTGGACTGGAACTGGTAGGCGTCGGCGTCGTAGACGAGCGGGTCGCCGACGGAATTCGTGAGCCGGCGAGCCCAGGGGTCGCGTCGCCAGAGTTCGTTCCCGCCGTTGCGGATCACGAACTTGTACCGGGCCCCCTGCGAGACGTAGGGGATGTCGAGCGACCACCAGCCGTTGCCCTCGCTGCCGAGGAAGTGGGTGTTGGGGTTGAACGAATTGAACGAGCCGACGACGGAGACGCTGTCCGCGTTGGGCGCCCACGTCCGGAAGGTCGTTCCGTAGCCGTTGTCATCGTCGTAGAGCGTGGCCCCCGGACCCGGCCTCGCGGACTGGGCCGCCGCCGGTCGGAGAGGCACCGAGCCGAGCGTGATCGACGCGACGATGGCGAGGAACGTTGGAAGCTTCATGGGATTCCCGGTCATCCGAAGGTGGTTCCGTGGGCCTCTGGGCCGCCCTCGATGGTAGCACCGGAATGGCCGGAAACCAGCGATCGGGCGATCCGAGATGCCGCAAAAACGCCCGCCCGCCGATGTTCGGCGGGCGAGCGGGGAATCGACGACTTGAAGTTCCGGGAAGTCGGCGGCGGTCACCAGGCGGGGGAACGATCCGGGAGCGGTCGGACCCAGATGTTCGCGAACCGGATCGGATCGCCGTGGTCCTGGAGCTTGATCCGGCCGACCGTGTCGTGCTTCGAGTACTTCGCCTTGGACCCGTGGGAGGTGAGGCCCATGAAGGCGGAGTGGTTCTGCACGACGACGCCGTTGAAGATGACCGTCGCGGTCGCGGGGGCGACGAGGGAGCCGTCCTCGGCGAACCGGGGTGCGGTGAAGATGATGTCGTAGGCGTTCCACTGACCGTTCGGCCGGCAGGGATTGACCAGCGGCGGGTACTGCCCGTACATCGCGCCGGCCTGGCCGTCGGGATAGGTCTGGTTCGGGTTCGAACCGAGGATCTGGACCTCGTACTTCCCATCCTGGAAGAAGACGCCGCTGTTGCAACCCATCTGCCCGTTGCACTCGCGATCCTCGGGGATCATCCACTCGATGTGGAACTGGCAGTCGCCGAAGCTGTCCTTGGTGAGCGTGTCGCCGGTGCCGGGCGTGACCTGCATCACGCCGTCGGAGAACGTCCACTTGCCGTTGGACCAGGCATCGAGACCGGTGTCGGCGGAGAGCAGCACGATCGCGTCGCTCGGGGCGGTGCCCGGGCGTTCGCCGGTGCTCTCCACCCCCGGGGTCACCATCGGAGGCTGCGGGCGGTTCTTGTCGTGGACCTTCCACCGACGTCCGTCGTCCTGCATGGTGGCGGCGACGCCGGCGGCGAGGAAGACGACGCCGAGGACGGCGAGGATGCGACTGCTTCGACGGGACATGCGTGGATCTCCGAGCTCGGGTCCGGCGGTGAATCGAGGGGCCTGGCGCGGGAGCCACCATCTCGCCGCGTCGCCCGAAGGGTCGCAGGCCCGATGCGCAGCGTCAAGCCGAAGGCCCTCGAACGGCGTTCAGCCGTGGTTCCGCATGAAGTCGGCGACGTGGGCGAATCGAGCGTCGAGGAACGCACGCAGCTCCCCCGACACGTCCAGATCGTCCATCGCCCCGGCCATGCACGCCAGCCACTGGTCCCGCTCGGTCTCCCCGATCGGGAAGGGTGCGTGCCGCATCCGCAGTCGCGGATGGCCGTGCTTCTGCACGTAGTGCTGGGGGCCGCCCAGCCAGCCGCAGAGGAAGTCGTGCAGCTTCTGGCGACTCTCGACGAGGGACTCGGGATGGAGCCTGCGGATGACCTCGAACGCGGGATCCTCGTCCATGCGGTCGTAGAACCGGTCGACCAGCGACCGGACCCGGTCTTCGCCACCGATCGCCTCGAAGGGCGGATTGCCTGGTCCGAAACTCACGCGCCACCTCCCCTGGGCCGTCGTGGCCGCGAGCGATCGAGGGCGACGGGGACGAGCGAGAGGATCGCCATGCACTGCAGGGTTTCGGAGCTCGCCATCAGGGACCTTCCTCGGACCGGAGCCTCGCCATCGCGGCGGCGTGGACCTCGTCGATCTCGATCATCCGCATGAGCCGATCGCCGAGGTTCCGGTCACGATAGTGGACCCCGGCGGGCACGGAGTCGGCACGGATCGTGTCCTCCACTCGACCGTACGGGCCGCAGTCGACGGGATCCGTCGGCCCGAACAGTCCGACCAACGGGACGGCGAATCCCGTCGCGGCGTGCAGCATCGCCGAGTCGTTGCCGAGGAAGAGCGCCGCGTCCCGCACCGCGGCCATGGCCCAGGCCAGTGGTCCGTCCCCCGCGAGGACGACCAGGCCGGCGCGATCGCCGACGGCCTCCCGGAGGCGCGCGGCCTCGGAAGGTCCACCGAGCAGGAGGACGCGATCGACCGATCCCGAATCACGGAGCCGGGTCGCGACCTCGATCCATCGATCGAGCGGCCACTCCTTGGACGTCCACCGCGAGGTCGGGGAGATCGCGACGTACCGCCCGTCGCCGAGCTCGCGACGTCGCCACGCGGACCAGCCTTCCTCCGCGTCCCCGGGCACGTGGAGTCGCATGTCCGCCACCGGTGGGATGTCGGCGCCCTCGACGAGCTGGAGCATGCGGTCGACCGCGCCGGCTCCCGGCTCGACCCGCACCCGACGGTTCACGCCGATCCAACCGAACTCCCGGGCATCCGAGAAGCCCACCCGGGTCCGGGCCCCGCTGAAGATCGCCATCGCCCCGCTTCGCGCGAGGCCCTGCGCGTCGATCGCGAGGTCGTAGCCGTTTCGCAGCGACCGGAGGAACCGCGCGGTCCGGGACCACCCCCCCCACGGGTTCCAGAAGCCGTCGAGTTCCCGACGGGGAAAGGGAATCACCCGGTCGACGTCGGGATGGGCCCGCACCGCGTCCACGAACTCGGTCTGCACGACCCAGTCGAGCGGCACGCCGGGGAATCGACGAGCGATCGACGATGCCAGCGGCACCGAACGGAACACGTCCCCGAGGGCGCTGGGACGGATGAGCAGGATTCGTCGTGGAGTGCTCGACAACGGTCTGACTTGCCGTGAAGGGGCCGGTGCGTGAGGATACCGGGGTCGGTCGCCGCCCTCCGCCGGCCACGCCAACCCTCCCGGACGTCGAGACCGACATGTCCCCGCTCAAGAACTGGTTGAACGGCCGACCCCGCCTCGACTTCCTCGTCGTGGGTGCCGAGAAGGCGGGAACCACCGCGATGTTCTCGTATCTCAAGCGGGTGCCCGGGGTGCACATCCCCCTCCCGAAGGAGCTCAACTTCTTCGACCGGGCGGCCTGGGGCGACGGAACCGACTTCTCCCGCCTCCACCGCTGGTTCCTGCTCGCGCCGAAGGGGGCGATCCTCGGCGAGGCCACCCCGACCTACCTGATGAACCCGGAGTGCTTCCCGAGGATCAAGGCGTACAACCCGGGGATGAGGATCATCGCGATCCTCCGGTCGCCGATCCGCCGGGCGTTCAGTGCCTGGAACTTCCGCCGCGTCCGGCTCCGCGACAAGCGGGACTTCATGACCGCGGTCCGGGTCGAGATCGAGTCCGGCGGCGATCTCTCGGTCGCCCGCGAGAACAAGTACCGCTACATGTCGGCCGGGCTGTACGCGTCGCAGATCCGCGCCCTGCGGGAGACCTTCGACGAGGACCAGCTCCTGCTCATCAAGTTCGAGGAGTTCAACCGCCACCAGGAGGAGTGGGTGCGGCGGGCCGCCCGGCACGTCGGGGCGACCGACGACTTCCCGTTCGAGCGGACGCGCCGTCCGAACGCGTGGGGGTACAAGCAGCGCCTCGAGAAGGACCAGTTCGAGGAACTGCTCCCCTACTACGAGGCGGACATCGCCGAGGTCGAACGCCTCACGGGATGGGACTGCGGCGACTGGCGACGGTTCGAGAAGAGCACCGGCACCGCCGCGGAGGAGGCCGCGAAGGCCGTCGCGGGGACCGAGAATCCGACGGGTTGACACTCGTCCCGACCCGGCTATCCTTGTCGGTCCGCTTTGGACTTCCGAGGCGGACCCAAGGCCCCATCGTCTAGCGGCTAGGACACCAGGTTCTCATCCTGGGAACGGGAGTTCGATTCTCCCTGGGGTCATTCAGGAAAGCCCCTCCCCCTGCGGGAGGGGCTTCTTCGTTTCCCACTCCTTCCTGCCAGGCTGCCGTCGACCCGGGAGTCGCGTCAACGCGGGCCCGTGCTCCCGGCGAGTTCGTTGGCGATCTCGCGGGGAGACGCGACGCCCATGAACGACGACCGGCCCCGCCTCGGGGAGGCGGGGCCGGCGATGTCGTGGGAGTCGCGGTGCTCGCGGGCCGGTCAGGTCCAGGCCGCGACGAGCAGGCCGAGGTCGGCGGCGTTCACCTGGCCGTCGCCGTTGAGGTCGGCGGCGCAGCCCTTGCACGGGCCCCAGGCCGCGACGAGCAGGCCGAGGTCGGCGGCATTCACCTGGCCGTCGCCGTTGAGGTCGCCGAAGACCGAGTCGGGGACGTAGGCGCCGGTCATCGAGACGCCTCCGAGGTTCACGTCGGCGATGATCCTGACCGAGTTCACGCCGGTGGGCAGCGACGCCGGATCGATGTCGTACACGATCTGGTCGATGGCGAAGTTGTCGATGAAGACGATGCCCTTCGCGGCATCGACCCGGCAACCGAAGGTCTGGGCCGCCACGTCGTTGAAGTCGCCGGAGATCGTCTCCGAGATCGCGCCCCCGATGTTGGCGTTGAAGCCGAAGCTCGGGTTGAAGAGCGCGTCGGAGAAGGTGACCGATCCGTCGGGCCCGATGTTGCCGGAGAGGGTCTCCGCGATGCCGAGGTTGAAGTTCGTGACGGTGACGTTCGCGTTCAGGAGGCACCCGAAGATCGAGCAGTAGAACTCGTAGTCGAGGCTCGCATCGGTCAGGTCGAGGCTCAGGTCGTTGATGTCGATCGCGTTGAACGGGTCGTCACCGATCAGGTCGGCCGCCGCGAAGCCCGTCACCGACACCGTCGTCGAGTCGGTGTCGTCGCTGCCACCAAGGAAGGTGCTGATCTCGACGCGAAGCTGCACCGAGGCGGTCGAACCGCTGTCGACGGTGAGTTCGGCGATGGAATCGGCGGCGGCCACGCCCGACAGGGCGACGACCGTTCCGAGCATCGGAAGGAGGTGGTTCGGCTTCATCTCTCTGGATCTCCGAGGACCGCGTGAGCGGGAGGGGGAAATGGCGGGAAAGGACCTTCACGCTATGAAGAACGCCGATTCGATCGCAAGCCCATCGGCAGGAATTGCCGATTCAGGCCCCCCAAGGCGGTCGAGGGGACCACAAATCGCAACAAGGAGCTGTGAGATCCGCCGGCCACCTCCGGAAACCACCGGTCGTCGAGCATCCGGCGACATCCGGTCTTTCCACTCTCGGAGGAACGTCATGAACCGCACCACCACCCTCTCCTGCCTCGCTTCCACCGCCCTGGCCGCCACGGCCCTGGCCGCCCCCCCGACCTGGGAGGACATCCCGCTCGGCACGACGGGCTCGGTCGGCGGCACCGCCACCAGCGACGGCGTCGCGGGCACCCTGGACTGCTTCGTCTACGCCGACTGGTCCACCACCTGCCTCGGCAGCGCCCGGATCGACCCGATGATCCCCGGTTGCAACGACGGCCACCGGATCACCCTCACCAACATCACCGTCTCCCTCGACTACGTCGGCAGCATCGGCCCGGTCGTCGACCCGGTCTACGCCTTCGGCGAGTACGGCGGCAACATCAACCTCGAGATCAACGGCGACTTCCGCAACTTCGACGACATGCTGGACGTCAACGGCGCCACGATCGGCGGCTGCCTCGTCCAGGTCCTCGCCGGCGGCACGGGGAACGACTGCGGGCTCGTGCGGTTCAACGGCGTCGTCGACAAGTTGCGCGTCGGCGGGCAGGAGTTCTGGTGGGACGGCGCCGAGGAACAGCCGCAACCCTGCGACGGCGCCTTCCTCGATCACAACGACCTGCCGCATCCCGCGAGCTGGGCCCTCGGCGGCTCGTTCACGACCGCGGGCGTCCCGGTCGACGTCATCCCGCTGCTCCATCCCTCGGGGCCGGTCTCGGGTGCCGCGTCCTCGCAGCCGGTGACCCTGGCCTGCGGCGACGCCCTCGAACTCGCCACGACCAACGTGAACGCCCGGTACCGATTCGCCGGCTCGATCGGCATCCTCGAGAACCCCGAAGTGCTCGTCGGCGACTGGGGCGGCATCGTGAACCTCTCCCTCAACGGCGCCCCCATCGTCTGGGCCGACGACTGGAAGGACCTCGACGGGGCCATGATCGGCGGCTGCCTCGTGACGGTGGTGTACGGCGGCAACCAGAACGAGTGCACCCGGCTTCGGTTCGAGGGCAAGGTCGGCCAGATGATCCTCGGCGGCCAGGAGCACGCGGTGGACTGCATGTGGGCCGACTCCATCACGATCCCCGGCGACCTCAACGGCGACGGCTGCGTGGACGCCGCCGACCTCGGCACCCTCTTCGCCGCCTGGGGCACCCCCGCCGGCGACCTCAACGGCGACGGCACCACCGACGCCTCCGACATGGGCATCCTCCTCGGCAACTGGGGCTGCTGAGCCTTCCCATCCCGACGGCCCTTCCGGTCGACCACCGCCCCCGTGCCCACGCACGGGGGCGGTGGCGTTTCCGGACGAAGGGAGTCCGGATCGGATCGGCTTCGATCCGATACAGACGGGGAGCCGGATCCACCTCGGGATTCCCGCTCGACGCCACGCCGGCATTGAGCCAAGATGAAGGGCCGGGGCGGCGACCCGCGATCGCCCCCACCACGACGAACGCCTGGAATCACCGGAGACCATGTCCGACACGCCTTCCAGCACCACAGCTCCACCGGCCGGGACGCCTTCCGGCGACCGGCAGGGCTGGCTCGTGCCGTCGCCGCTGGTGTCCGGGGTCGTCGCGATCGCCGTGGTGCTCTCGCTCTTCTTCGCCTTCCGGGACTTCTTCGCGCTCCAGTACCACTACGCGATCAAGAACTCGTCGGACTGGGGCCACACGCTCTTCATCCCCCTGATCGCGCTCTACGTGGTCTTCCTCCACAAGGCCGACCTGTTCGAACGTCCGTTCCGGACGGCATGGAGCGGGGTCGGCCTCATCCTCCTCGGCATCGCCTGGTACGCCTTCACGTGGCTGGGTCCGGAGTCGACCTTCCTCAACAGTCACAACATGCGGTCGCTGGGCGTCTTCCTCGGCATCCTCGGCGCCTGCGTGGCGGTGCTGGGCTGGCGTTCGCTGGTCTGGCTCTGGTTCCCCCTCCTCTAT
>JAYZBK010000233.1:0-38446 GCA_036339295.1 Planctomycetota bacterium | reverse complement strand
GTGGCGCTCGCTGGTGTGGCTGTGGTTCCCCCTCCTCTACCTCCTGGTGTTCGGCCAGAAGATCACCGACAAGGTCCTGCTCGAGATCACGTACCCGATGCAGGACATCGCCACCTGGGGCTCGTGGCACGCTCTGGAGCTGCTCGGCTACAACCTCGCACCGCGCGACGGCAACTCGATCGAGATCCTCCTGCCGGACGGGAACCTCTACCCGCTCGACGTGGCCGAGGCGTGCAGCGGCATGCGGATGCTCATGGCCTTCCTCGCGCTCGGGACGGTGATCGCCTACATCGGACTCGACCGCTGGTGGCTGCGGGTCATCCTGATCGCCAGCGGCGTCCCGATCGCGATCTTCATCAACGTCCTCCGGATCTGCACGCTCGGGATCCTCGGCATGCAGGGCGACGAGTTCCTCTTCGGCGACTTCCACTCGCTCGTCGGGCTCGTGTGGATGATCCCGACCTTCGGGCTCTTCATGCTCCTCATGTGGTTCCTCCAGCCGATCGACGAGGACGAGGACGGCAACCGCCTCGGCCGCGGCGCCGGCTCGGCCGAGGACCGGGTCTCGTCCAGCCCGCGGTTCCCGCGTTCGTCGATCGTCGCGAGCGGCGCCGTGGTCGCGGCGTTCCTGCTCGGCGGAGCCGCGATCAACACGACGATCGACGCGATGGGACTGCATCTCGTCAAGAAGCCGGTCTCGCCCCGGCTCCCGCTCGCCTCGATCCCCCGACGGATCGGCGAGTGGCAGCAGGTCGGCGAGGACCAGGTGTTCCGCGACACCGTGGTGGAGGTGCTCGGCACCGACCGCTACCTGCAGCGGACGTACCGGCTCGAGCGCGACGGCGAGGAGGACATGGTCCTCTCGCTCCACCTCGCGTTCTACACCGACCTGGCCGGCGCGGCCCCCCACGTCCCCGAGCGGTGCTGGGCGGTCCACGGCGGCACCACCTTGCGCCGGGCGGAACCGATCCCGATGGCCCTCCCGGAACTGGGGACGCCGAGCGACCGGGTGCACCTGGGCACCGGCGAGCCGTATCGCGTCGTGGAGACGGGCGACGCGACGTTCGGGTTCGAGGAACTGCCCCTGCCCTCCGGACCGATCGCCCTCCGGACCACCATGTTCACGACCCGCGACGATCCCACGCGCCGGCAGATCGGGGGCTACTTCTTCGTCGCGAACGGACGCACCACCGACAGCGCCCTCGCGGTCGAGAACGTCGCGTTCGACCTGACCTCGCCGTACGGCTACTACTGCAAGGTGCAGATCGATCTCGTCACCCGCTCCAGCGGCGACGACGACGCCCTCCTCGAGTCGTACGCCCTGCACTCGAGCGATCTCCTGGAGCACCTGCTCCCCGAGCTCGCGCGGGTCCTCCCCGACTGGCGCCGCTACGAGTCGGTCGACGGACGCGTGGAGATCGACGAGGAGGAAGCGTCCTCGTGAGACTTCGCGTGGTCGACAGCCACACCGAGGGCGAACCGACCCGCGTCGTCGTCGCGGGCGGACCGGAACTCGCCGGCGGCACGGTGGCCGAACGAGCCGAGTCCCTCGTGCGCGACCACGACGACCTCCGACGGGGACTCGTGCTCGAACCGCGCGGCTCGGACGTGCTGGTCGGTGCGATGCTCGTCCCCTCCGACGCCGACGCCGACGCCGGCGTGATCTTCTTCAACAACGTGGGCCCCCTCGGCATGTGCGTCCACGGCACGATCGGGGTCGTGCGAACGCTCCAGCATCTCGGCCGGGCCTCGACCACCCCCGGCACCCGGACGACCCTGGAGACGCCGGTCGGCCCGGTGGTGGCCGTCGTCGAGCCGGACGAGTCGATCCGCGTGGAGAACGTCCCGAGCCGGCGACACCTCGAACGGGTTCCGGTCGAGCTGGACGATCGCGTCGTGCACGCCGACGTCGCGTGGGGCGGCAACTGGTTCGCGCTGGTCTCCGATCACGGCGAGTCGATCGAACCGGCGAACGTCGATCGACTGCTCGCCCTGTGCACGTCGATCCGACGCGTGCTGAACGACACCGGCGACGACCGGGGCCCGCACGGGACGTCCGGGCCGGTCGATCACGTCGAGCTCTTCGCGCCCGGGACCGACGGCGCGCACAGCCGGAACTTCGTCCTCTGCCCCGGCGGCGCCTTCGACCGGTCCCCGTGCGGCACCGGCACCAGCGCGAAGCTCGCCTGCCTCGCGGCCGAGGGTCGACTCGCGCCGGGCGAACGATGGATCCAGGAGTCGATCATCGGAAGCCGGTTCGTCGGCACGTATCGCCCGGGACCGGAGGACGGCGAGATCGTCCCCTCGATCTCCGGTCGAGCGTGGATCACCGCCGAAGCCGAGCTCCGATTCGACGACGACGATCCCTACCGTCGCGGCATCGGCCCCTGATCGCGTCGGGCGGGGTACCCTCGTCGCCACCCATCGGAGACGACCATGGACCGCGCCAGCTGGCAGGGCGTCATGCCCGCCATCACCAACCCGTACCACGAGGACCTGTCGATCGACCACGGTCGCCTCGCCGACCACGTCGTCCGCATGGCCGACGCCGGTTGCACCGCGATCGTCACGCCGGGATCGCTCGGCGAGGGTGGCGCGCTCTCGCTCGACGAGAAGACCGCGATCTGGTCGACCTGCACGCAAGCGCTGGACGGCCGGATTCCCGTGGTGGCCGCGGTGAGCGCGATGTCCACCGCCCAGTCCGTGGCGATCGCCCGGGCCGCCGAGGACGCCGGGTGCCGGGGGCTCATGGTCCTTCCCGCCTACGCCTACGACGGACCCTGGTCGGAGATCCGGGCGCACTTCTCGACCGTCTTCGAGGCGACCGGCCTGTCGTGCATGCTCTACAACAACCCCATCGCCTATCGCGTGGACGTGCGACCGGATCAGCTCGCCCTCCTCGCGGACGCCCATGCGAACCTCCATGCGGTCAAGGAGTCGAGCGGGGACATCCGACGCTTCCGGGAACTCCGCGGGGTCCTCGGCGATCGCCTCGCCCTCTTCGTGGGCATCGACGACATGGCGGTGGAGGGGGTCGACGCGGGTGCGGACGGCTGGATCGCCGGCCTCGTCAACGCCCTGCCGGAGGAGTCGATCCGACTGTGGGATCTCGCCCTCGAGGCGCGACGGACGGGTGAACGGACCGAACTCGAACCGCTCTACCAGTGGTTCCTGCCGCTCCTCCGGCTCGACGCGGTCCCCGAGTTCGTGCACCTCGTCAACCTGGTCCAGGCCGAGTTCGACATGGGGGACGAACTGGTGCGCGGACCGCGGCGACCGCTCGAGGGACCGGTGCGAGAACACGCACTCCGTGTCATCGAGGAGGCGAAGCGGACCCGGCCGGGAAGCTGAACGGCCGGCTCAGCGAAGCCACTCGGGCAGTCGGCGTTCCGCCACGCCGTCCCAGCAACGAAGCATGGTGAACCGATCGACGCTCGTGGGCCTGCCCACCGCGGTGAATCCGGGGTGACCGGTCGCGGGGAACGGTCCCCCGTGCACCATCGAGGGAACCACCGCGACTCCGGTCGGCATCTTGTTCTCGAGCAGCCGGCCGCATCGAGGCCGAAGGACCTCCGAGAGCGCGAACCACGCGGCATCGTCCTTCGAATCGGATCCGGTGCAGATCGTGGCCGTGAGCTGTCCCTCGAGTCGTTCCGCGATCGCCACCGCGGCGGCGAGATCGGGAGCCGACACGACGAGGCCGACGGGCCCGAAGAGCTCGGCCGAAAGCGTGTCGAACGACCTGGCGAAGGTGTCGGCGTCCACCGAGAGCAGCGTCGGTTCGAACCGGAATCCGGGCTCCGCCGGACGACCGCCGCAGCGAAGCGTCGCCCCGGCCCCGACCGCGGCCGCGATGCCCGCCTCGAGTCGATCCACGCCGTCGCGGGAGAAGAGCACGCCCGCCGCGGCCGCGCCGAGTCGCCGCCCGGCCTCCGCCACGAAGCGATCCGCCTTCGTTCCGACGGCGATCGCGATCCCCGGCTTGGTGCAGAACTGCCCCGCCCCGAGGGTGACCGAGCCGGCCCACGCCTCGGCGAGGAGGTCGCCGTTGGCGTCGAGCGCGCCTTCCGCGAGGAACACCGGATTCACACTCGACATCTCGAGGAACGCCGGCGTGCCGGCGGCGTCCGCCGCGGCCTTGATGGCGATGCCGGCGGCACGGCTTCCGGTGAAGCCCACGGCCGCGATCCGGGGATCGCCGACGAGTCGGATCCCGTCGCCGGGCTCGCAGTGGTGGAAGTACTGGACCGTCGCGGGATGCAGTCCCGAGTCGATGACCGCCTCGTAGGCGCACTCCGCGAGTCGGCGCCCCGTCTCGGGGTGCAGGGGATGCCCCTTGGCGATCACCGGATTGCCGGCGGCGATCGCCGAGGCGAAGTCGCCGCCCGAGACCCCGTGGAAGGCGAGGGGAAAGTTGTTCGGACCGATGCTGAGGACGGCGCCACCGAGCGGACCTCGATCACTGCGGATGTTCGCCTCCGAGTCGACGAGCGGGCGTCGCCAGGACGATCCCGAGACGTCCTCCGCCGCGTCCGCGGCCTGCCGCAGCTGGCCCAGCATCCGATCGAACTCCACCTGCGCCAGTCGCGGTTCGAGCGGCAGTCCCGTCTCCTCGTGCGCGACCCCCGCGATCTCGGCCCGGCGGGCGTCGATCCGCTCGGCCATGCCCCGGAGGAACCGGGCGATCCTGCCGGGTTCGGCCGTCGCCATCGCGGCCGCGGCGTCGACCGAGGCGGCCGCCATGGCGTCGAGGTCGTCCCGGTTCGAGATCGGGAACGACCGCTCGATCGGCTCCCCGGTCGATGGGTTCCAGGCATGGAAGGTCGCCCGATCGGCCGAGGCGTTCATCCAGGTTCCGGCGGTGAGGGTGGTCGTCATGACCGCATGGTATCGGTGCGAGCACGCCCCGCCGTGGCGGCTCTTCGAACGAAGCCTCGTCGAGCGATGCCGACTCCCCTCCCCGATCGACGGGACGACCGAGGCGAGCGAGCCGCGCCTCGACCTCGCCCTGCGCCTCGTCGATCGCGCTCTTCAGGTCGTCGTCGATGCCGATGAAGGCGAGCCGCTCGAGGAGGGCCCGATCCGCCGCCGGCAGGTCGCGATCGAGATAGCGGAACCCGTAGTCGAATCGGTCGGGATCGTGCTCGATCCGCATCAGGTCGCAGAGCGGCTTGACCAACCGGTCCTGGTACCGGGTGAACGCGTCGAGCCGGTGGCCGCGACGCAACGACTTCCGGACGAGCGGCATCACGTGCGGGTGGAGGGCGGCCAGCGTCGCGAGATGCCGTTCGATCCGTCGCCCATGCATCTCCCGGTCGAGGTGGACCGGCTGGTCGAACCAGCCCTCCCGATCGACCAGGACCATGGCCTCGCCGTGCCGCTCGACCTCGATGAACCGCTCCGCGACGGGCGTCCGCACGTCCATCACCACGAGATCGATCGCGAGGTCCTCGGGTATCCGCGATCCGAGGTAGATCGCCTGGGGGTGTCCGTGCGGCGTCGGTTCGGGAAATCGGTGTCGTGCCTGGATTCCCACCGCGTCCTCGAGCCACGCCTCGAGCGACTCGAACACGCCCTCGATGTCCCCGGCCTCGGCGGCGAGCATCGGGTCGACGTCGCTGAGCGCGTCGGTCCGACCCGTCGCGTCCGAGCCGCCCAGCCACGCCACGCGGACCCGGGGGTCCGCCTCGACGTGCGCTCGCAATCCTTCGATGAGGGTCGTTCGATCCATCGCCGTCCAGTCTAGGGACCGGTTCGAGGGAGATTCCCCGCTCTGGTGTCACACGGGGTCCGGGACCGCCTACCCCGGTCCGGAGACGACCACGACCACGTCCCAGACGTGCTCCGGTCGCCCCGAGCGAACGTCCTTGGCCGGGCCGATCCCTGTTTCCGCGGGGTCGGCCCGGTCCCCATCCCGGCGGCTTCGATCGGAGATCGATCCGAACATCGGGCATTCGTCGTTCGGGGTGTCACGCCGCCCGAGATCGGGCCTAACGGGGGCGTCCGAAGAAACCACCAGCAAGGGACCCCGACATGACCAACCCCATCGCCTCCATCGTCCTCGCCGCGACCGCCCCTCTCGCCGTCGCCACCGTCACCCTCGCCCAGGACCACGAACCGATGCGCCTCACCCTGGAGAATCGGGGCATCTGGGTGGACATCGAGGACCCGCTGTGGGGGGTCGAGCCCTACGACGCGACCTTCGACGGGTCCGGGGTCTGGCTCGAGAGCGGCAGCCGCTCCAATGGCGGTGCGACCGGCGAGGCCGGCCAGTGGACCAACATCGCCGAGGACTACATCGGCGGCTTCCTCTACAGCGAGGTCTCCCCGTTCGGTGGCAACCTCGACCGAAGCGGCACGGTCCTCCATGCCATGTTCGACATCGAACGCACGGGCACGATGCGGGCGTTGGCCGACTTCGGCGGCATCTTCTCCGAGGACTCCGAGGAGACGCACGTCCTGGTCAAGCTTCGACGCATGGTGGACGGAGACGGCGCGGCCTACGTCTTCGACTGGAGCAATGCCGGGGTCGCCGGGCAGGACGACGCCCGCTCCGAGTCGACGACCGAGCTGATCTTCCCCGGGAGCTACTACTTCTACGTGGAGGTCAAGACCGAAGTGCACGGCGTCGAGATCCAGCCCGACCTCGGTTCCATGGAGGTCTTCACCTCGCTGGAGATCGACCGCCTGCCGGACTGCGGTGAACCCGGCGCCGGCACCTGCAGCGAAGCGCGATCCACGCCCTCCTGCGACGACGCCGCCTGCTGCGAGTCCGTCTGCGAGATCGACCCCTTCTGCTGCTCCACGATGTGGGACCAGCTCTGCGTGGCCGCGACCGAGGAGCACTGCGGGCCTTGCGCCGGCGACCTGAACCAGGACGGCACCGTGAACGGTGCCGACCAGGGCCTGCTCTTCGCCGCCTGGGGCCCCCAGTCGCCGACGTTCGTCCACCCCGCCGACTTCAACCGCGACGGCGTCGTGGACGGCGTGGACCTCGGCATCCTGTTCAGCCACTGGGGCGACTGCTGAGCATCCACCGGCACGACCTCGCGTGATCCGGGCCCGTCGAACCCTTCCGGGGCGGCGGGCCCGGTCTCTTCGCGACCGCGGGTCACCAGCGCTGGTCGTCGCTCTGCGGCAGGAACGGCGCCTGGGTCGACTCGAAGCCGTTGACCCGGACCCCCCCCTGCGTCGTGTGCGGGGTGTTGGCGAGGAACGGATGCGGGAAGGCGTGCTCGACGGCGCTGACCTCGTCGAGCCGGGCCGTCTGCTCCTCGGAGAGCGAGATCGAGAGCGCGCCGAGGTTGTCGACGAGCTGGTCCTGGCGACGGGCTCCGATGATCGTGCTCGCCACGCCGTCCCGGTCCTGCAGCCAGCGGAGCGCCACCTGGGCCGCGGACACCCCGAGCTGGTCGCCGATGGCGACCAGCTCGTCGATGATCGCGTAGTTCCGTTCGGAGAGGTGCGGGCTGTCCTCGGTGACCCGCGTCGTCCCGACCTCGGGACGCGCGTCCCGCCGGTACTTGCCGCTCAGGATGCCCGCTCGAAGCGGACTCCAGGGCGTCACGCCGAGTCCCATCGCCCTCGCCATCGGCATCAGGTCGGCTTCGACCGTCCGCTGGGCGAGGCTGTACTCGATCTGGAGCGCCACCAGAGGCTCCCACCCGCGAAGGAGCGCCTCGTACTGCGCCTGCACCACGACCCAGGCCGGGAAGTCGCTGAAGCCGATGTATCGAACCTTGCCGTCCTTCACCAGCTGGTCGAGGGTGCGCATCGTCTCCTCGACCGGGGTGTGCCGGTCCTGGAAGTGATACCAGTAGAGATCGACGTGATCGGTTCGCAGTCGTCGGAGCGAGTCCTCCAGCTGGTGGACGATCGCCTTGCGACCGGCGCCCCCGCCGTTCGGATCGCCCGGATGCATGTTCCCCGCGAACTTGGTGGCGATCACCACCCGGTCCCGGGAGACCACGGGCGACCCCGCGAAGTAGTCGCCGATGATCGCCTCGCTGTGGCCATGGGTGTAGATGTTCGCGGTGTCGATGAAGTTCCCGCCCGCGTCGAGGTACGTGGAAAGCACCTCGAGGCTTCCCTCCTCGTGGTTGCCGACCGCCGCCCATTCGTCGCCGAAGGTCATGCAGCCGAGGCAGAACGGGGAGACGCGAAGGCCGGATCGGCCGAGGGTGACGTAATGGTCGAGGGACATCGTCGAGTCCTGTGATTCGGAGGCGGAGAGAACGGAACGGTAGGCGATCGAGTCCCGGTGCGATAGCGTCGTGGCATGCCCGTTCCGCGTCCTCGATGCCTGGCCCTCCTCGTCGCCGCGACGCTCATCGCCGGATGCGACGCGTCCCCGGACTCGACCGCCGTCCGGGACGCCCGTCCTCGCCCGAACATCGTCGTCGTGCTCGCCGACGACCTCGGCGCGGGCGACCTGTCGAGTCTCAACCCCGACGCCCGCACCTCGACCCCCAACCTCGACCGCCTGCGAGCCGGCGGGGCCTCGCTCTCCGACGCCCACAGTCCCAGTGCGGTGTGTTCGCCGACCCGCTACGGCATCCTCACCGGCCGCTACTGCTGGCGGACGCGATTGAAGAGCGGCGTCCTCTGGACGAACGATCCCCTCCTGGTCGAGGACGGTCGACCCACCACCGCGAGCGTGCTCCGCGACGCCGGCTACCACACCGCCTTCGTCGGGAAGTGGCACCTCGGGCTCGGATCGGAGAAGCCGACCGACTGGACTCGTCCGCTCGACGCCGGTCCCCACACCGTCGGTTTCATCGAGAGCGTCGGCATCCCCAGCTCGCTCGACATCCCCCCCTACGTCTGGTTCCGCGACGGCGTCGGCGACCCTCCACCGACCGGCACGGTCGAGGGATCCGCCCATCGACGCCAGGACGGCGGCGGCTTCTGGCGGGCCGGGGCGATCGCCGACGGCTTCGAATTCGAGGAGGTCCTCCCCCGCTCGATCGACGAGTCGATCGAGATCGTCCGGCGACACGCGGCCGACCGACCCGACCAGCCGCTCTTCCTCCAGCTCTGGCTCACGGCGCCCCACACGCCCTGGCTTCCGCAGGAGGCTTGGCGCGGCACGAGCGGGGCCGGGTACTACGGCGACTTCGTCAACCAGGTCGACCACGAGATCGGTCGACTCCTCGCCGCCCTCGAGGCGACGGGCCTCGCCCGGGACACCCTCTTCGTCTTCACGAGCGACAACGGCTCGCACTGGCCGGTCGCGGACATCGAGCGGTACGGGCACGACGCCCACCTCGGTCGGCGTGGGCAGAAGGCGGACATCCACGAAGGCGGCCATCGCGTACCCCTCCTCATCCGCTGGCCGGGGACGATCGCGCCGGGCACCACGATCGACGAGACGGTCTGCCTGACCGACCTGCATGCGACCAGCATCGCGGCCGCCGGCCTGGTCGCCGACGATCCCGGTGCGGTCGGCGGCGAGGACTCCGTCGACCTCGTGCCCCTGCTCCGCGACGGGGACGTCTCGACCCTCGCCGCCCGACCCGGCATCGTCCACCACGGCCTCGACGGCCTGTTCGCGATCAGGGTCGGGAATTGGAAGCTCGTCGAAGGGCTGGGAAGCGGTGGTTTCACGGCGCCTCGTCGGCGCGAACCCGCCGACGGCGAGCCGGCCGTCCAGCTCTACGATCTCGCCGCCGATCCGCGGGAGACCACGAACCTCGCGGCGGAACACCCCGAGGTGGTCGCACGGTTGGGGAGCATCCTGGAGGCGATCCGTGGCGAGGGTCCCTGAGCAACCCGGCCGGTACTGCCGGGACTGCGGCTACGACCTCGCGGAGCTCCCGTCGGGCCCGTGCCCCGAATGCGGCCGACGGTTCGACCCGAGCAGGCCCGCGACGTTCCTTGCTCGTCCATCGTCGCCCACCGCGGGGCTCCGCTGGACCATCGGACTCCTCGCGCTGGCGGCGATCGGGCTCCCGGCCGGCATGTTCCTTGAACGCCGGGCTCCGATCGGCTGGTTGTTGACGATGGGCATGTTCCCCGGGCTGCTGGCCCTGGCCGCCACGCTCGTCGGGCTGGAGCTCCGACCGGGAAGGACACCACGGGTCGCGCTCGTGGCCGCATTCCTCCCGGGGACGACCTTCGTCGTCGCGATCGCGACGCTGGCGGTCCACATGCAGGCCACCCTCGGTGGCTGGCCCGGCAACAGCGGTAGGCGGGGATTCCCGCTCCTGCTCGAGCTTCATGCCGAGTTCGCGATGCTGGTCTTCACCGGCCTGCTGCTCGGAACCGTCCTCGTGATGCCTTGCCTGGTGATCGTGGCGGCCGCCGTTCGACCTTTCCGAGGCTTCGTCCTTCCCCTCGGCATCTGCGCCATGGCGAACCTCGCCGCCATCGGCGCCCTCGACCTGGCCCCGGATCCCTTCCTCGACTGGTGGTGGGACTGACGCGCCTCGGCGGGCTCGCCTCGGGGATCACTCCTCGGGGGCGTTCTCGTGGACGTGGTGCACGACCTGCTGCGGGTACGGGATGTTGATGCCACCCGCGTCGAACGCCTTCTTGATCCGCTCGTTGAGGTCGAAGGTGACGGGCCAGAAGTCGCCGGAGCCGGTCCACACCCGGATCTTGAGATCGACCGAGCTCGCCCCGAGTTCGCCGACCACGATCATCGGCGCCGGATCGCGATGGATCCGGTCGTCGGCGTCCACGAGTCCCTGCACGATGCCGCGAGCGACGTCGATGTCGTCCTCGTAGCCGATCCCGACCACGATCTCGACGCGCCGCGTGGGCTGGGTCGAGTAGTTCACGAGGACCCCGGTCGCGATCGAGTTGTTGGGGATGATCACCGTCCGGTTGTCGCCGGTGGTGAGCACGGTGTTGAAGATCTGGATCTCCTTCACGCTGCCGGCCTGCCCGGCGCCCTCGATGAAGTCCCCGACCTTGTACGGTCGGAAGAGCATGACGCTGACCCCGCCCGCGAAGTTGGAGAGCGTTCCCTTGAGGGCCATGCCGATGGCGAGGGTCGCCGCCGAGAGGATCGCGATGAAGCTCGTGACCTCGATGCCGACCATGCCGGCGACCGAAAGGAGCAGCATGACCTTCAGGGCGATGCCCGCGACACTCCCGAGGAAGTTCCCGACCGTCGCATCGAAGTCCCGCATGCCGAGGACCCTTCGGATCCCCCGTTGCATGAACCCGACCACGATCCACCCGACGACCAGGACCACCACCGCGAGGAGCAGTCGCGGTGCGTAGGCCACCGCGAGATCCATGAGCTGGGACGTCGCCTGCCCCGCCCACGCGGAAAGGCCCTCGGCCGAATAGTCCTCGGGACCGGAGAGCCCCGCACCAGCCGCGGGCTCGTCCTGCCCGCCTTCCGATGCGTCGGACGCCTGCATGGCGAGCATCGTCGAGAGGACATGGATCTGGTTCATCGTCGTGGTCCTTTCGGGATCGAGGGCGGCCGGTGTCTCGGCGAGAGCGTGGATGATCCCCGCGAACCGATGGGATCGTCAACGTGATCCGGGCACACTTCTGTAGCCTTGGGGCATGTTCCCACGCCTCCACGTCGTGCTCCTCGCCGGCCTCCTCGCCGGCCTCCTCCCCGGCCGCCTCGCCGCGGGCGTCGCACCCGGGCTCGCCGCGCCCACCTCTCGGGCCGCCGTCGACGTCGATCCCCCGAACATCGTGGTGTTCATGGTCGACGACCTCGGCTGGCAGGATCTCTCCCTGCCGCTCGGACCCGAGCCCACGGAGTTCAACCGTCGCTACCACACGCCGAACGTCGAGCGGGTCGCGGCAAGGGGCACCGTGTTCACGAACGCCTATTCCGCGAGTCCGGTCTGCACGCCGACCCGCACGGCCTTCATGACCGGCCTGCATCCGGGACGCACGGGAATCACCTACTGGACGCTTCGACGCGACTCGGACACGTCGAGCCGCCATCCTCGCCTGCGCCGACCCGACTGGCGGCACCGAGGCCTCGACCGGACCGACACGACCCTTCCCGCCCTCCTGGGCGATCACGGGTACCGCACCATCCACGTCGGCAAGGCCCACTTCGGGGCCCTCGACACGCCCGGCGCCGATCCCACCAACCTCGGCTTCGAGGTCAATGTCGCCGGGCACGCGCCCGGTGGCCCCGGCAGCTTCTACGGCCTGCACGACTTCGGGGCGAGGAAGCGACAGGGCAAGGAGGGGCCCAGCGTGTGGGATGTTCCGGGTCTCGACGCCGAACACGGTCGCGACGTCTACCTGACCGAGGTCCTTGCGGACCGAGCGGTCGAGGAGATCGATCGGTCCGTGGAGGAGGGACGCCCCTTCTTCCTGCACTTCGCCCCCTACGCGGTCCACGCACCGATCATGGCGAACCACCGGCATCTCCATCGCTACGAGGGACTCGACCGACGGGAGGCCGCGTACGCCACGATGATCGAGTCGATGGACGAGGCCCTGGGGCGGGTGCTCGATCGACTCGAGACACTCGACGTGGCGGACGACACGATCGTGGTCTTCGCGAGCGACAACGGCGGTCTCTCGGCGCACGCCCGGGGGGGCGAAAGGCACGGGCACAACGCCCCGCTCCGAAGCGGCAAGGGATCGGCGTACGAAGGCGGCGTCCGGATCCCGATGATCGTCGCCGGCATCGGGGACCGGGGACGCCGCGTCGACGTGCCGGTCACGACGACCGACCTCTTCCCCACCCTGCTCGACCTCGCCGGAACCTCATGGCGGGACGACGCATCCGGCCCCGTCGACGGCGTGTCCATCGAGCCCCTCCTCGAGGCGGGGCGCGCCGGGGACGGGCCAGCATCGGATCGGGTCCTCGCCTGGCACATGCCCCACCAGTGGGGCGCCTCCGGGCCGGGCATCGAACCCTTCACCTCGATACGCAAGGGGCGGTGGAAGCTCCTGTACTTCCACGACGGTCCCCGGGTCGAGCTGTACGACCTCGAGGAGGACATCGGGGAGACCACCGATCTCGCGTCTTCCCGGCCGGACCTGGTGCGAGCGCTCCTCCTCGATCTCCAGGCGTGGATCGACGACACGGGCGCCCGCCTCTCGATCGACGTCGAGACCGGGAACGAGATCGAATCGCCCGCCGCCCACGCCGCCACCCGCTGAGCGCATCACGATCCGCATCTCACCGCGGTGGCGGATCGGAGGGGCTCGGCAGCGTGCCGTCCCGATCGGCGAGTCGTCGGAGCCTCGGCGGGACCACCTCGCCTCGCCGCGCCGCGTCCGACCGCTCCTCGTCGGAGGCGTGGACGGCGAGGAAGGCGCTCGAATCACGACCGGCCGCGAGGTCGATCCACTCCCGGCAACCGACACCCGCCGGGACGTCCCGGACCGGCTCGACGAGCACGCGGCAGCGGAGCTCGCGATGGAGCATCCGATCGTCCAGGTGGTCGGTGTGGCGGAGGAAGACCTCGAGCAACGCGAGACCCTCGATGATCGTCGCGAGCGATCCGGAGACCTCGTCGTCGTCGAGCCACCGCTCGTCGGGGACCACGAGCCCGATCTCCTCGAGCTGGGCGAGGTTCGTCGTGATCGGCGCGCACTCGAGATCGTGGACGAGGGTCCAGTAGCCCGGATCGTCCGTCGCGCCGCGAACCAGCGCCCGGGCACGCAGCGATTCGATCCCCCGACGTCTCGCCGCCCGCTTGGTTCGCATCACCGAGGCGACCCGTTCACGATCGATCACGCCTCTTCCCCGATCGCCCCCGATCGAAGATCCCTTCTCTACCACGGTGCTCGAGGGCATCCCCGATCACCGCCGAAATCCATGGGCGACCGATTCGGGGAAGGTCCGGGGGATCGGGGATCGTCGTCCGGACGAAGGCGCCCGGAAGAAAACCACCCCGATGCCGGTAGGCATCGAGGTGGCAGGAGGAGAAAGAGATGACGCTTCAACTCGTCGATCGGCCGCCCCGGCGGCGTCTCGCTTGCACTTCTTGGCCGGATGCTACAGAGAACCCGATACAAGTGCCGTGCGTGAAGGATCGGTCATCGGTCGTTCAACCTTCAGTTTTTTCCGGACGAGCCGGAGATTCCGGTACGACCCTTCGAACGGACAAGTCTGAGTGTCCGATTTCCTTTCGCTGGTTCCGGGGAAAAGGCCGCATCCACAAGACCCTTCTGCCGCAGTACTTAGGTAAGCTCTTCGGGTGCCGACAGGGTGTCAGCGGACCGCGCCGCACTCGTTCGCGGAAGTGACCACGCCACGCCCGGAAAGACCCCGAAGAATGTCGGCAGGCTGCAGGTCGTCGACTCCCCGGAGCCCGACCCGACATCGATCGCCGGGGAGGAGCGTCAGGAGGTTGGCATCCACCGAGGCGTCGGGCGAGATCCGGCTCGCGTCGATGTGGAGGTCCCGGACGAGGCTTGCGGAATGGATCTCGATGCCCCGGCCGTCGGGCGTGACGTCGATCTCGAGGGACGGGCTCGGCATGGAGATCCACGCGTCCTTGCCGTAGAACCAGAACGCCCGGAGACCGTCGGCGTTCTCGGCGACCAGGAATTCGCGAGCGGGATCCTCGGGCACCGCGAGGTCGGACGAGAGCGGAAGATGGGTCGCTTCGCCTCGCTCCACCCGGCACCGACATCGATCGACCGCGAGGTCGCCGCCGTCGATCGCGACCCGGCGGACGATCGCGTCGATGGACCACGCCTCGTTCTTCGAATTCGCGCCACACAACTCGATCCCCGCCTCGCCCACGGAGAAGGCGAGCAGGTGGGGACGACACGCGCGGCGGGCCTCCCAGAACGCCGGCTTCGGACGGCCGTGCGCGTCGATGAGCGACCATGAATGCCCGGTCCAGGCGTCGTTCAACTGCCAGACCAGCACGCCACCGCATCGAGGCTCGTTCAGCCGCGCCCAGTCGAACGTCATCCCGACCGCCCGGGCCTGCAGGAGCTGCATGCGCCAGAGGCGACCGTCGAGATCGGTCGCGGGCGTGAACCAGTCGTCGAGCCATCGGTCGTACTGCTGCTCGTCCCCGCCCCAGCCTCGCTGTCGACCCGCGAAGGCCTCGAGCGCCTCCGGTCGTTCACTCGACAGGGCCTCCGTCCCGATCGCCTGCTCGATCGATCGCCTCGCCGGAGGGCCCTGGTGACCGAACTCGCTCACGAAGCGGGGCACGAGCTCCCGAACCTCCTCCAGCTTGAGGTCCCAGGTGTGACGGTCGCCTCGATCGGGGTCGTTCGGATCCGCCTCCACGCTTCCCGACCACGGACTGTCCGGCAGGAACGGCCTCGTCGGGTCGAGGGCCCCGACGACCTCCGGGAGAAGCTCGGTGAAGTAGGTCCGCCCCCACGCCTGCTCCTCCGGCATGCGCTCCCGCCAGCCCCAGTTCCGCCAGGCCAGTACGTTCTCGTTGCCGCCGCACCAGAGGACGATCGATGGATGGGCGCACAACCGCTCGACCTGGTGCCGGACCTCGTCGCGGACCGACGCCTGGAACGACTCGTGCTCCGGATAGGTCGCGCAGGCGAACATGAAGTCCTGCCAGACGAGGACCCCGAGTTCGTCGCAGCGATCGTGGAAGGCCCTGGATTCGTAGACCCCGCCGCCCCAGACGCGGAGCATGTTGAACCCCGCCTCGATCGCCTGGTCGATTCGTGCATGCGTCCGTTCGTCCGAGGCCGTCCCGGGGTGCAGTCCGTCGGGGATCCAGTTGGCCCCCATGCAGAACACCGATCGTCCGTTGACGCGGAACGTGAAGCGCGAGCCGATCTCGTCCGGGGAGGTGTCCAGCTCGCACGTCCGGAGGCCGACTCGGCGACCGGCCCGGTCGAGGATGCCCTCGCCCCGACGGAGCGTCACCTCGAGGTCGTGGAGATGGGCCGGTCCCAGGTCGCGCGGCCACCAGCGTTCGGGATGGTCGATCTCGAGCGTCGCCGACGCCTCGCCGCCCGACGACGATCGCACGACCTCGGCCGAGGCCTTGAACCGTCGACCACCGGGAGCCGCGAGGACGAGGTCGACCAGCAACGGGTCGACGGAGGCGGACGCGTCCTCGAACGCGACGGCGACCCTCGTCACCAGCACCGCGCGGTGTTCGTCGCACTCGGTGACGAGCGGCCGGACCGATGAGATCCTCGCCTCCCGCCACGCCTCGATCCGGACCTCGCCGGGAAGCCCGAGGCTCGGGCACTTCGGCCCCCAGTCCCAACCGAAGCTGCATGCCGCCTTGCGCAGGAGGCTGTAGACGCCCCAGTCGCCGTCCGCGTTGACCGGTCGATCGCCGTACTGCGCCACGCGGCGTTCGAGCTCCCTCACGGGCGATCGCAGGGCGACTTCGAGGACCGAACCGTCCACGATCTCGGAGGCGGACACCCGGAAGCGGTGCTGGATGAACTGGTTCTCGACCTCCCCGAGCACGCGTCCACCGAGGCGGACCTCGCCCACGGTGTCGATCGAGTCGAAGACCAGTTCGACGACGTGGTCGTCGCCGACTCCGGATGGCAGGTCGGAGGCGGCCATGCTCCGCGTCCACGTCCAGTCGGTCCGGCCGATCCAGGCCTCGCGGGTCTCGGCGTCGCCGAGGTCGGGGGAATCGACCAGGCCCTCCCGCTCGAGGTCGAGATGGACCACGCCGGGGACGCGGGCCTCGAGCCTTCGTCCGGGTTCGAGCGTCGGACGACCGTCGACCGAGGACGTCGGTTCGACCTCCCACCGGTCGTGGATCGTGCGACTGGTTCGTTCCATTCCGCTCATGTCCTCGGCGGTCCCCCGTCCGACCGCTCGATCTCATCGACGTTCCGGTGGTCCTCCACGCGTCCGTCGTCGCGGACATCCGGGCGAGCCGCCTCGAGGAGGCGGAACATCCGGACGAGGTCGCGCAATCCACCCACGAGGAACCAGATCGTGACGGCGGCGGCACAGGTGACCGCGAGGGCCAGCCACCACCGCCACGCCTCGAGCCAAGACTCGTCCGTGACGGGATCGAGTCCGAGGCCGGGACCCAGCAGGTGACGGGCCATCCCGACGAAGAAGACCGCGGTGAAGAACAACGGCCAGGCGATCGTGATTCCCGTCGTGAAGCGATCCCAACCGGTCATGTCCCGATCGAATCCCAGCCGCTCCCACCAGCGAGGCCGCGACGACGTCTCCCCGGGCTCCTCGCGGTGCAGCATCCGGTCGAGGTCGAACGGCGTGCGACAGGTGACGAGCGAGACCAACACGTAGAGCCCGATCGCGATGGAGATCGACCAGAAGGTCAGCACCTGGCCCGTCACCTCGGTCCGGACATGCCAGGTGAATTCGAGGAGCAGGCGGCCGACGCCGTCGGTCGGCGGCTCGAGACCGAGCGTCGCGATGCGCCCGTCGCCGAGGGGGACCTGCACCGACGATCCATCCGCCGTGACCAGCGGCGTGGCCACCACGCGTCCAGTCTCGTCGGCGATCTCGATCGCCGCGGAGGCGGCCGAGGCACCGTCGTCCGGCGAGAGCGTCGCGGTGAACGTCGTCGAAGGGACGACGCGTTCGAGGACCAGTCGACCGGAGTCGTCGGCCCCGGCCGGATCGAGGGGACGCGAGACGGACGCCTCGCCCGCGACGGCGACCGAGAGCGAGCTCCCGGGGAACACCATCGAGGCGGGGAGCTGCTTGGCCACCACGCCGAACACCGCGAGCGTCATGCCCGCCACCATCGCGGTCCACGCCCCGGCCGTGGTGCCCCGTCGCCAGTAGAGCCCGCCGATGATCGCACTGCCGGCGCCGCCGACGAAGATCGCCCCGGTGAGGGCGAGGAACATGGAGACGTACTGGTTCGGCGTGTAGAGAAGGCTGAACACGAAGGCGAAGGCCGCCACCGAGAGGATCGCCCCCCGGAGAAGCCAGAGATGCGCCCGCGGCGACAGCGGTCGCTTCCGGAACGGGAGGACGACGTCCTGCACGAAGATCGAACCCCACGAGTGAAGGTAGGTGTCGTTGGTGGAGATGAACGCGCCCACGAGGGCCGCGGCGAAGAGGCCCAGCAGTCCCGTCGGGAGCATGACGCTCGCGGCGGCCGGGGTCCGGAGCTCGCTGGCGAGGACGGCCGGGTCGGCTCCACGCAGCGGCTGGGACTCGATGATCGTCGTGATCTCGGACGCCTCCGCCGCGAACTCCGGGGACTTCATCACGACGTGGATGCAGATCGGGAGCACCAGGGTGATCAGCATGAGCACGCGGAAGCGCCAACCGTTCAGGATGTTCGCCATCTTCGCCTCGTGGGCGTCGATCGCGGAGGCGTTGTATCCGGAGGTCCCCTGCCATCCGAGCATGCCGTAGAAGAGCACCACGACGCTGACGACCCAGTAGAACGCGTTGAATCGCTCCTCCTCGCCGAGGTCGAACGGATCCACGAGGGACCGGCCCTCGGGGGCCGCGAGGAGGGCCTCTCCGATCTGGCCCCACGAGAACTGCATCAGCAGGAACACGATGACGACGAGGAAGACGACCTGCCCGAAGCTGCCCTGGAGGAAGTCGGTGACGATGACCGCGACCTGCCCGCCGACGAACACGAAGAGAAGTGCGGTCCCGAGCATCACCGCCATCAGCAGCGGGAAGGTCCCGACCTCGAGGCCGAGGAGGGCGGTCTCGGCCGGGAGCCCGCAGAGGGCGATGAAGAACCTCGCCGCCACCGCCGGGAAGATGCCGTAGTTGACGATGCCCGACAGGAAGGCGACCAGTCCCGCGAAGACCCGGAATCGACGCGAGTATCGAAGCTCGAAGAACTGCGCCATCGTGAGGGCGCGGGTCTGCCTGAACCGGTAGACCACCCAGCCCGACAACGCGATGAGGATCATGGCGGGGTTCTCCATGAACCCCCACCAGATGTTCGTGAATCCGACGTCGTAGTACTGCTGCCAGAACCAGACCATCGTGATCACGCCGAGCTGCGCCATCCCGTAGCTGACCGCGATCAGGTATCGCCCGGCACAGCGCTCGGCGGCGAGGAAGCCGCTGACCGTCCGTGCGTACCGGTTGGTCGCGATCGCCGCGACGGCGAGCCCGACCAGGAACGCGGCGACGATGATCCAGTCGAGGGGAGCGAGGTGCACGCGGACTCCGGGGGAATCTCGAATCAGGCGTCGGGGGCGACCGTCACGTCCGACGATTCGGCGAGCGCCAGCGTCCAGCGCTCGACCTCGTCCGCGATCCGCGGATCGGTCTCCTCGCCCCGGGCCGACTCGATCGCCCGGAGGCCCTCGAGGATCCGGGCCTCGTCGCCCGACCCCGGACCGAGGAGACGGTCTCGACGGTACGCGATCCAGCGGGCCCGCTCCTCCTCGTCGAGGGCGTCGGGGTGGACGCGGCCGAGGTACCGGAAGGCGATCTCCTCGACCCGGTCGTCCGAGGTCCGACGCATGACCCGCCTCACGTCGTCCGGGCCGCCGTGCCTCGCGTCGCGCATGAGGCGCAGGTCGGTGTCCGAGACGAACCCCTCGTAGAGCCGCTCCTCGACGTCGACCTCGCCGTCGTCCTCCGGGCGCGGCTCGTCGAGGACGAGTCGAAGTCGCTCCGCGATCCGCTGCCGGTGGGTCGTGACGAACTCGAGTCGCCGCTCGACCGCCCCGCGCTCGGGCCCGAGCGCGGTCCACGCCTGGTCGTCCCGCAACACGCTCGTCGGGGCGACCATCGGCACCTGGTTGACCCGAAGGCGGCGGACGGGGATCCGCTCCTCGGGATCGACCGGCCACGAGTGGAAACGGGCATGGAGGGTCCGGGGATCGAGATCGAGGAGGACCTCCGGATCCGAGGCGAGATCGACCAGGACCCGCTGCTTGTCGCCGGGGTTCAGCACCATCACCGCGACCGTGCCGTGACCGCGGGCCGCTCCGAACCCGCTGCCCGAGAGCAGGAACGGCCGGGAGAAGTCGTCGACCACCGACTCGACCTCGCGACGCGCCGACAGGCTCCGGGCATGCGACCAGAGACGGGGCTGGGCCGCCTTCAGCCGCTCGGCCAGCGCGATCGTGGCCCGGACGTCGCCGAGCGCATCGTGGGCCGAATCGGCATGGTCGTCGAGTCCGTTCGCCTCGGCGAGATCCTCGAGCCTCAGCGAGACGGCACCGTCGTCGTAGGTGGGCCACTCGATGCCGTCGCGTCGCCCGGACGTCCAGGCGAGGCGGAAGGCCGAGAGGAGGTCGAACCGGGCGTTGCCGTCCCGCCACTCGCGGTCGTACGGGGGAAGCAGGTTCCGCCATGCGCCGAAGCGGACGATCTCGTCGTCGTAGCCGAAGTTGTTCCAGCCCGTGCACGTCGTCCGCGGAACGGACATCTCCTCGAGCACCGCCTCCATGAAGCGGTGCTCCGGAAGCCCACCTTCGACCGTGTCCTGCGGCACGATGCCGGTGACCCGGCAGGCCCCGATCGAAGGCGGCTCCTCCTCGGACGGTCGACCGTGGATCTCGATCGGGTCCCCGATCGGCTGGAGATCCTCGGTCGTCCGGATCGCGCCGAACTGGGCGGGTCGATCGCGACGACGGAACGGCCCCCCGCGGCCCCCGTCCCACGGACGAGGAAGCGAGCCGAAGGTCTCGAAGTCGAACCAGAGAATCGTCGAGTCCGGCATGGCGTTCGATCTCCGCTTCGAATCAGGATCCGGCCTCGGCCCGAAGCCGCAGGCTGACGATGCCGAACGGTCGAAGCGGGACGGTGGCGACCCGCGCCCCCGCGTCCCACTCGAATCCGGCGAGCACCGCCGGTCGTTCCACGAGATCGACCGACTCGGCCGTCGCGAATCCCGGGAGCGTCACGACCGCGCGGCCGCCCCCACCGTGCTTCTCGACGAGTCTCAGCACGACGCCGTCGCCGTCCTCCGCGGGCTTCAGCGCCGCCATCTCGATCGCGGCCGGGCCGTCGACCTCGACGCCGATCGGGCGGATCTCGGCGACCCCGCCGGCCGAAGCCTCCGACGACTCGAGTCGACGAACGATCAACCGCTCCGCGAACGACTCGGCCTCCGCATCGACGCCGGCCGCGCCGGCGGAGCGACGGTCGCCGTCGTGCGGCATGAGGGCGTAGCGGAGCCGGTGCGTCCCGCGGTCGCTCCCGGGGTCGGGGAACGACGGGGCGCGAAGCAGGCTGAGCCCCATCGTGCCGTCGTGCGCGCTCCGACCCACGATGCCCTCGTCGAGCACCGCGAGACCGAGCCCCGGCTGCGAGAGATCCATCCATCGCCGGCCCGGAACCTCGAATCGAGCCTCCTCCCAGCTGGTGTTCCGGTGCGTCGCCCGCTCGAACTCGCCGAACTGGATGCCGAAGGCGGCGGCCCGGGCCCGGATCGCCGTCGGGAACTCCGCCCGCAGGATCGTCCGGTCCTCCCGCCAGTCGACGAGGGTCCTGACGTTCACGCGATCGGAACCGGAATCGAGCACGTAGCGCACCACGATGCGGCTGGCACGACCGATCGCATGCTCGAACTCGATGGCGCCGCGGAACGGTCCCGACTCGATCACCGCATGCCGTTCGGCCGGCCCGTCGATCTCCTCGAACTTCTCGTGGTAGTCGCGATCGAGATCCCAGGCCTCCCAGCGACGCGGTCGGTCCTCGTAGAGACGAAGTCGGTTCATCGGCTCGGCCGCGACCTCGGGCCCGCCCGCCCGCCTCAGGCTCGCGACCCGCCCGCACTCGTCGAACCGCACCTCGATCCGATCGTTCGCCATCCGATGCGACTCGACCTCGACCTCGGGCCGCACGTGGAGATGGGCGGCGTCCACCAGTCGGGCGGCGACCGCGGGGATCGGATCGACGGGAAGGAGCTCGCCGTCGACGTCGACGATCCCGCCGCGAGGCGAGCTGGCGGGATTGAAGACGATGACCGGATCGTCCATGCCGGAGGCGTCGAGCGACCGTCCCCATCCGACCAGGGCCGCGTCGAGCGCCTCGTTGCACGTCCGGTCGATCGACTCGTACTGGGCCCGGGCGTCCTCGTAGACCTCGGGGATGGACGAACCGGGAAGAATGTCGTGGAACTGGTTCAGCAGGACGAGCTTCCAGGTCTCGTCGAGTCGCGCCCTGAGTCCGGCGATCGAGGAGGCGGTGGCCTCGGGATCGCCGCAACCGAGGAGCTCGATCGCGCGAAGGGCCGACTCCGCCCGGTGGTTGGCGAGCTTCAGCCACTGCTGCGACGTGTAGGTCCCGCGATGGAGCTCGAGGTAGAGCTCGCCGTCCCACGACGGGATCTCGACGCCGCCCGCCTCGAGCGACTCGATCTCCTCGTGCAGCGATCCGCAGAAGTCGTCGGCCCGTCCGAACTCGACCGCGGGCAACCCCTCGACGCCGGCGTCCATGAGCTCGATGCGTCGGACCTGCTCGATCGTCGGCCCGCCGCCTCCGTCACCGAATCCGTACGGCTGCATCCAGGTCGAGGGCCGTCCGTGATCGAGTTCGGCGACGTTCTTCTGGGCGAACGCCAGGTCGGCCGGAAGGATCGAACTGTTGTAGTTGTGGCCGGGCGTCAGGTGGGTCAGCACCGACGAGCCGTCGATGCCGGTCCAGCGGAACGTCACGTGCGGGAACCGGTTCCGCTCGCACCAGCTGATCTTGTTGGTGATGAAGGTGTCGAGACCGCTCTGGCGGACGATCTGGGGAAGCGACGCGGGAAACCCGAAGGTGTCCGGCAGGTAGAGGTGGCGCTGCATCGCCGCCTCGCCGAAGGCCGCCTCCCACCAGCCGGTGCCGTGCAGCACCTGGCGGACCAGGCTCTCGCCGCTCGGGGCGTTGCAGTCCGGCTCGATCCACATCGCCCCGCCGGGTTCCCAGCGGCCCTCGGCCACGCGAGACGCGATCCGCTCGAAGAGCTCCGGCGAGTCCTCCCGGATCCACTGGTACTGCTGCGCCTGGCTGCAGAGGAAGCGGAAGCCGGCGTTCGCCTCCATGATCCGGTCGACCGTGGCGAACGTCCGGAGGCACTTCCGTCTCGTCTCGGCGATCGGCCAGAGCCATGCCGTGTCGATGTGCGCATGGCCGGTCGCCACGCACGTCGTCCCCGAGTCGGATCCGTCACCGACGAGCAGTGCATCGAGCTCCGGCTCGAGATCGTCGATCGCGGGCCGGGGATCGTGGGCGGGGATCCGCTTCAGCAGCGAACGGAGACCCGTCTCGAGCGCCCTCGCCCGCGGACTCTCGGGCGGGAGGGCGAGCAGCGTGCGTCTGGCCAGGTCCCACGCCTCGACGAATCGCCACGCCGCGTCGTCGAAGACGACGAGTTCGGCGGCGGAGAGTCGTCCCGGACGATCCTCCTTCCAGCGCGCGTGCAGTTCGGGATGGTCCCACCAGAAGGTCGAGATGCCGAGAGGCATGTTGCACGCCGCCTCGACCAGGAGATCGATCGAACCCGACTGCATCGCCGGGGGAAGCGGGGCCCGGTCCCGGTTGAAGTCGAACCCGTGCCATGGCGCGCCGTCGGCCCAGAGGAGCGCCTCGGTCCCGGCATCGAAGCGGAGGTCGATCCGCCGGCCGGACATTTCGCTCGGCACCTCGCCGCGAAGTCGGAACCAGCTCGTGCTCCACACCGGTCCCCACCGGTGGCCGAGCGAGACCGGCTCGAACGAATCCCCGGACAGCTCGACCACCTCGGCGTGGGACGGGCGACCGTCGGTCGCGAACGCCGAGACCTCGAGCGGCGCCCGAAGCGGCGTCGCGAGTGGCCGGAGGACCTCGTCGGCGAAGGTCTCGAAGCGGAGCGCGGCGTATTCCAGATCTGGGAGCATGACCGTTCCGTTGGGTGACGAGCCGAGGCGGGCGGATCCCCACCCCGGCGTCACGGTAGCACCCGTGGAACCTCGTTCCTGCGATCGTCGGGCCATCCAGAACGTCCGGTACGAAAGGATCGGACGGAGGGATCCGACACCCCGGATCCGCGATTCCCCCAATCCGGTGGATTGATGGTCGAACACGGTGCGATCGGGCTGGATACTCTTTGGGAAGGTCCGGCGGAGAGCCGCGACCGAGGAAACCCCGGATGACCATCGGCGGCAGCCAACTCCTCCATCGTCTCGTCGGCCTCGTCCTGGCCGTGGCGATGCCGGTCTGCTGCTGCACCACCAGCCTCTTCGGCGACGCCGTCCTCGGCGACGACTTCGGCGGCGCCGTGATCGCGAGCTGCTGCAGCGGTGCGGACGCCGACGATGCCCCCGAACCCGGGTCGCACGATCGCTGCGAATGCGTCCGGGGATTCATCGACGCCGGCGCGTGCTCCACGACGACCCTCGATGCGCTCGAGACGCCGCCGATCGCCCATCCCCTCCTCTCGAGGGCATCGGCGACCTCCACGCCCCATCTCGATGCCGGGACGCCTCCATCGGCCTTCGAAGGGCCTCCGGATCCCGACGGCTCGACGCCGACATCCCGCCGGCTCCGCTCGGTCGTCCTGATCCAACGCTGAATCCGATCGAATCTCGTCGCGCACCCGCCTTCCGAAGGCGGGGTTCGCCCACGTCTCGATCGGATTCCGCCTCATGACCACCATCAAGATCACGACCGCCCCACGATGCCTGCTCGCATCCGGGCTCCTCGTCGCCACCCTCCCCTCGCTCACCGGATGCATCGGTGTCGACGCGACCGAACAGCGGGGCGACGCCGTCGCACTGGCCGCGCCGCGGGTGGTCGACGCCGACGCCCTCGAACTCCTGCAGGCCGACCCGACCGGCACGAGCGTCGACTGGAGGACGTCCGTCCCCCTCGACCTCGACACCGCGATCGGCGTCGCGATGAGCCGGGACGCCGAGGTTCGCCGGGCCCTCGCCGAGGTCGACCGGGTCCAGGCCCTCCTCGCCCAGGCCGACCGCGCGCCGAATCCCGTCGTCCAGCTGGCCCTCGGCGTGCCGATCGACGGTCTCTCGGGCGCGCCCGGGATGGGCATGCTGGTGCAGCAGCTCACCTGGCTCTGGACCCGCCCGCATCGCCTCGACGCCGCGGAAGCGCACCTGCAGGAGTCGATCCTCGCGGCCGGCCAGGCCATCGTCGAACTCGACGCGGACGTGCGACGCCGTCATGCGACCGCCGCCATCGCGACCGAACGGGCCGGGCTCGATCGGGCGTACGCCGATTCGGTGTCCGGATTCGCCTCCATCGTCGAGGCGCTCTTCGAGGTCGGCGAGGCATCGAGGATCGATCTCGATCGCACGCGGGTCGAGACCTCCGAAGCGGAGGTCGCCGCACGCTCGTCGGAGATCGCGGCTCGCCTCGCCCGGATCGAGCTGCTCGGCGCGATGGGCCTTCCGCGAATCGACAGTCGATTCGACGTCGTCGGGCGGCATCGGGAACCGGCCCTCGAAGAGGCGCCGGCGGAGTCGCTGGTGGTGGAACTCGCGGCGACGGCGCGCCTCGACGTGGCGGGCGCGGGACTGAAGGTCCTCGAGACGGAGGCCCTGACGGGGCGCGCCGGAACGAAGCGACTCCCGGAGGTCGGCGCCTCCCTCGGTTGGAACCGGAGCTTCATGGATCGAGAGGCCGTGCTCCCCGGCTTCACGGCCAGCGTGCCGATCCTCGACGACGGCACCCCGGCGATCGCCAACGCCCATGCGGAACACCGCCGGGCCGTGCTCCAGCTGCTCGAGACCAGGCGGACCGCGATCGCTTCGGCACGAGCGGCCCGGGAGACGCTCGAACAGGCGCTGGTCCGGCACGCCGGGTACGCGGACACGGTGCTCGGACCGGCAAGGAACGCCGAACGACTGTCGACCGAGGCCTACGAGGAGGGTGTCGTCGACCTGACGGTCGTCCTCCTCGCCCAGCGTCGCCGCATCGAGGCGGAACGCCGGACGCTCCAGTTCCGACTCGACGAGGCCCTCGCGTTCGTGGACCTCGAAGTCGCGGTCGGAGGATCGCTCGAACTCGCCCCCGAACCCCCCGTGGTCCCATCAACCAACGACCGACTGGCCCGCCGAGACGACTCGACCGGAGACCGACGATGACCGACACCACCCTCTCCTCGCTGCGCCCGAACGACGAACCCGGCTTCCCGCCACCGAAGCGGAGGACGTGGTTGAGGATGACCGTCCCGCTGGCGATCATCGCGGCCGCGGGTGCCCTCCTTGCCTCCACCGGTTGGGACGCCATCCGACCCCGGAGAGCCGTCGTCGCGACGACCGTGGGCGTCCGGACGGTCGAAGCGGCCTCCGATGCGACACCGACCCGCGACGGCGCGGTCGCGGTGCAGGCTCCGGGATGGGTCGAACCCGATCCCTTCGACGTCTTCGTCTCGGCCCTCGTGGACGGGGTCGTCGACGAGATCCTGGTGCTCGAAGGCGATCGCGTGGAGGCGGGCCAGGTGGTCGCGACGCTCGTCGACGACGAGGCGCGCATCGCCGTCCGCAAGGCCGAGGCGACGGTGTCTGAACGCACCGCTCGGCTCGCCGAGGCCCGGGCGACCCTGGCGGCCGCCGAGGTGGACCGGGCGGAACTCGTGGATTCCGAACGAAGGGTCGCGGTGACCGGGGCCAAGGAGGCCCAGCTCGCGGCGGAGCTCGCGGGCTTCCCCGCGCGTCGTGCGGCCCTCGATGCGACGAGGGCCGAGATCGCGGACGAGTACGAGCGCAAGCGACGCGTCGTCGAGAGCGGCGCGGTTCCCGCCGGCGTCGTGGAGCGACTGGGCATCAGGCTCGCCGCGATCGACGCACAGATCGATGCGCTCGATGCGGAACAGTCGGCGACCGAGGCACGACTGCAGGCGGCGGCGGCCGAGTCCAGGGCGGCGTCCCGCGATCGGGAACTCCTCGTGGCGGAGACGCTCGCGGTGGACATCGCCCGGACGACGGTCGACACCGCGGCCGCGCTGGTCGCCGAGGCCGAGGCCTCGCTCGCCCTCGCCGAACTGGCCCTCGAACGATGTCTCGTCCGGACGCCGATCGACGGGGTCGTCATCGAACGCCTGACCTCCCCGGGTTCGCGGGTGAGCTTCGGGGGAGGCCCGCACACCGCCCACATCGTGCACCTCTACGATCCCGCCGAGCTCCAGGTGCGGGCCGACGTCCCGCTCGCCGACGCGGCGAAGGTCGGGGTGGGACAGCAGGCGGAGATCGTGGTCGACCTCCTTCCCGACACCGTCTTTCGCGGCGAGGTGACCCGGTTCGTCCATCGGGCCGACCTGGCCAAGAACACCGTCGAGGCGAAGGTCCGGATCCTCGATCCCTCCCCGCTCCTGAAGCCCGACATGCTCGCTCGCGTCCGGATCATGGAGTCCGGCACGACCGATCCGTCCGGAGGGGGGATCCGGACGGTGACGCGGATGTTCGCGCCCCCGGGCACGGTGGTCGACGACTCGAACTGGATCGTGTCCGACCGGGACTCCGAGCGCGGCGTGGCGCGACGGGTGTCGGTCGAGACCGGCGAACGGGTCGCGGACGGCTGGATCGAGATCGTCGACGGACTCGAGCCGGGCGACCTCGTCATCCTCGACGGTTCACCGACCGAAGGCGAGCCCATCCGGTTCGTCCTCGAGGGGAGCGCCACCTCATGAGCCTCATCGAATGCCGCGGGCTCTCCCGCACCTACCGTCGAGGCACCGAGGAGATCACCCCCCTCGACGATCTCGACCTCGACATCGACGCGGGGCGGTTCGTCGCCCTCATGGGCCCCTCGGGTTCGGGCAAGACGACCCTTCTCAACCTGCTCGCGGGCATCGACCGCCCGACCGCGGGCTCGCTCGTGATCGACGGGCGCGAGGTCCACCGCCTCTCGGGCGGCGCCCTCGCCCGCTGGCGGGCGGAGTCGGTCGGCTACGTGTTCCAGCTCTACAACCTGGTCCCGGTGCTCACCGCCTACGAGAACGTCGAGCTGCCCCTCCTGCTGCACGGACTCTCCCGGAGGGAACGCCACCGAAGGGTGGCGGCCGCGCTCGAGGTCGTCGGCATCGCCGACCGACGGGACCATCGTCCCAACCAGTTGTCCGGGGGGCAGGAGCAGCGAGTCGCGATCGCCCGCGCCATCGTCACGGACCCGACGATCATCCTCGCGGACGAACCCACGGGCGACCTCGACCGGGAGTCCGCGACGATGGTCATGGACCTGCTCTCGAGGCTTCACCGGGAGCTCGGACGGACGATCGTCATGGTCACGCACGACCCCAAGACGACCGAGTGGTGCGACACCGTGCTCCAGATCGAGAAGGGACGCCTGGTCGAGGCCCCGGTCGGGGAGGTGCCGGCATGAGCCGCTTCCTGGCGACCATCCCCACCGTCTGGCGACAGATCGTGCGGGCGAGGATCCGATCCAGCCTGACCATCGCCGGCATCGCCGTCGCGATGTTCCTCTTCACCAGCGTCGAGGCGATGCGGGAGGGCGTGCGGAACGCCACCGAGGCCGCGGCCGACGACGCGACGCTCGTCGTGTACCGCGAGAACCGGTTCTGCCCCTTCGCGAGCCGGCTCCCCCAGTACTACGGCGACCGGATCGAACGCATCGAGGGCGTGACCTCCGTCGTTCCGATCCAGGTGCTCGTGTCCAACTGCCGGGCGAGCCTCGACGTGGTCACCTTCCGGGGCGTGCCGCTGGACGGGCTCGGACCCGTGCTGGAGTCGGATCCGGACCTCGTCGAGGGCGACCTCTCCGACTGGTCCCGCCGAAGCGATGCCGCGATCGTCGGCGAATCGCTGGCCGCCCGACGCGGCATCCGGGTCGGCGACCGCTTCAGCGCGGCGGGCATCACCGTGTACGTCGCCGGCATCGTCCGAAGCGATCGCGCGCAGGACCGGAACGTCGCGTACGTCCGACTCCCGTTCCTCCAGGAGTCCATCCGCCGCGGCGGGACGGGTGGCATCGTCACCCAGTTCCGGGGGGTGGTCGACGATCCGACCACGCGCGCCGCCGTGGCCGCGCGGAGCGACTCGGAATTCGCCTCCGACGAGCATCCGACCTCCACCTGGCCGGAGAAGGCGTTCACCGGGCGGGCCGCACGCGACATCGTCCAGCTCGTCGGGTTCGCCGCCTGGCTCGGGTGGGGCGCCCTCGCCGCCGTGCTCGCCCTCGTGGCGAACGCGATCGTGCTGGCGATGCGCGACCGGATCCGGGACCACGCCGTCCTCCAGACGCTGGGCTTCTCGGGCGGGCTCATCGCCTGGATGGTGCTCCTCGAAGGCGCGATCCTCGGGGTGCTCGGAGGCGTGCTCGGCGCCGCGGCCAGTGCGGTGGCGATCGGGATCGGTCGCTTCGGGATGACGATGGAGGGCGTGAGCGTCGAGGTCTCGACCGATCCCGCCATCGCCTTGATCGGTGCCGGCATCTCGCTGGGCCTCGGCCTCCTCGCGGGGGCGATTCCCGCGATCCGCGCCGGACGAGCCGGCATCGTCCACGGACTGAGGGCGGTCTGACCATGATGAGAGGACTCCCCTTCGAATACGCCGTCCGCAATCTCGGACGGAATCCGGCCCGGCTGGCGATGACCGCCGGCGGCAGCATGCTCGTGGTCCTGCTCGTCGTCGCGGCGGCGAGCTTCGTCACCGGCATGCGTCGGTCCCTCCAGGTGAGCGGCTCCCCCCACAACGCGATCCTGCTCGGTGCGGGAAGCGAGGAGAGCGTCGAGCGCAGCGAGATCGCCATGCGGACCTCCGGCATCGCGGCCGCGGGCATCCCGGGCGTCGCGCAGGTCGCGGGCGCCGACGCCGTGTCGCCGGAGATCCACGCCGCCCTTCCCGTTCGGGTCGGTGACCGCATCGCGACCAACACGGTGGTCCGGGGAACGACGCCCGAGGCGTTCCTGGTCCATCGGGAGGCGAGGCTGGTCGAGGGACGCCTGCCCGACGTCGGGGCGGACGAGGTCCTCGCGGGTCGCCTCGCGGCCCGGAATCTCGGGTTGGACGGCCCCGGCGCCTCGATCGGCATCGACGATCGGGAGTTCGTCGTGGTCGGGATCCTCGAGGCGGACGGAGGCGTCATCGAGGGCGAACTCTGGATGCCGCTCTCCGATCTCCTCATCGTCACCCAGCGGGACACCCTCTCGTGCGTGGTCCTCCGACGGGACGAGACCAGCATGGTCGCCGTGGACGGCTTCGCGGCGACCCGTCTCGATCTGGAGCTTTCGGCCATCCGCGAGGACGAGTACTTCGCGGGCCTCTCCGACTTCTTTCGTCCGGTCCGCCTGATGGTGATCGCCACCGCGGTGCTCATCGCCGCCGGTGGCGTCGTCGGCGGGCTCAACACGACCTACGCGGCCTTCGCGAGCCGCATCCGCGAGATCGGCACCCTCCGCACGCTGGGGTACTCGAAGATCGCCATCGTCCGGACCCTGGTGGAGGAGTCGGTGCTGATGGCGTCGATCGGGGGCCTCCTCGCCGCCGTGATCGCCCGACTCCTCCTCGACGGCCTCACCATCCGCTTCTCGATGGGTGCCTTCGGCCTCTCCGTCGGTGCACCGGAGATCGCCCTCGGCCTCGCCGCCGGGCTGGTCCTCGGCATCGCCGGGGCCCTCGTGCCCGCCATCCGCTGCCTGCGACAGTCGATTCCCGAATCCCTCCGAGCCGCCACCTGATCCTCTTCGCGGCCGGCGCCGCTACCCTTTCGAACACATCCGTCCCAGGAGACAACCGTGCCCTTCAGCAACCTGAGAACGTTCGTCATCCTCGCCACGACCACCCTCGCCGCGCTCGGCACCTCGGGGTGCGACGACTCCACCGGCAGTTCGGGGCTCACGCAGGCACCGTCCGCGACGATCCCCGCCGCGTACTTCACGCGGAATCGTCCGGAGCAGGCGTCGAACCTCATCCAGGTCAAGCCGACGGCGCAGGTCGGCGAGGAGGTCGTCTTCCTCGCGCGAGTCGGCGGCCGGGTCGAACCGTTCGTCGATGGCACCGCGATCTTCACCGTGGTCGATCCCGGACTCGACTCCTGCGAGCTCATGGGCGAGGAGGACCACTGCCCGGTCCCGTGGGACTACTGCTGCGAGGACAAGAACGCCCTGACCGCCGGCTTCGCGACCATCCGGATCGTCGGCGAGGACGGGCTTCCCTTCGGTCACAGCGCGCAGGGTGCCGGCGGCCTCGCACCTGCCCGCTTCCTCACGGTCGACGGCGTCGTGGCCGATCGGAACGACGACGGGCTCTTCGTCGTCGATGCGAAGCGGATCTGGGTGGGTGGTCGCCCGGATCGTGGTGATCGAATGAAGGGCTCGAGGGCCGGCGAGGAACAAGAGAACGTCGATCCGCACGATCACGACTTCGACGGCATCCCGGATCACGGAGCGCACGAGCACGGCGACGGCCACGAGCACGGCCCCGGTCATGATCACGATCACGAGCACTGATCCTCCGAGGGCGGGTCGCCTCGGTCACGGAGCCTGGTGAAGAACATGGGCGTGTTTCTCGGCATCGACGTCGGCACGAGCGGCACCAAGGCGCTGCTGGTGTCCGACGAGGGAGTCGTCCTCGGGACGGGGACCGGAAGGCATGGTCCGGACGTCCCCCGTGGCGGGTGGAGCGAGCAGGACGTCTCGGCGTGGTGGCCGAGCGTCAAGGAGTCGATCCAGGCGGCCTGCACCGCCGCGGACCTCCGCCCCGAGGACGTCGATGCGATCGGGCTGACCGGCCAGATGCACGGTCTGGTGGCGCTCGACGGTGGCATGCAGGTGGTCCGTCCGGCGATCCTCTGGAACGATGGACGGTGCGAACCCCAGTGCCTCGAGGTGGAGGGGAGACTCGGCGTGGAACGCCTGGTCGAACTCACCGGCAATCGGATGCTCTCGGGGTTCACGGCGCCGAAGCTGCTCTGGATGCGCGAGCATGAACCGGACGCCTACGCCCGCATCGCCACCGTGCTCCTTCCGAAGGACTGGGTCCGCTGGAAGCTCTCCGGTGCGGTCGCGATGGACGTCTCGGACGCCAGCGGCACGGCGGTCTTCGACTGTCGACGACGAACGTGGTCCGACGACCTCCTCGGGGAGCTCGACCTCCCGAGGTCGTGGTGGCCCGATGCCGCCGAGAGCGTGGACGTGGTCGCCCATGTCTCCGCGGGGGCGGCGGAGGAGACGGGACTGCGGGCGGGCGTCCCGATCGTCGCCGGTGCCGGTGACCAGGCCGCCAGTGCCGTGGGCACCGGACTCGTCGACGAGGGCACGATCGGCGCCGCCCTCGGGACGAGCGGCGTGACCTTCGCCCCCACCGAGTCCTGGCGTTCGACGCCGGATGGTCGACTGCACGCGTTCTGCCACGCGGTGCCGGGTCGATGGCACCTGATGGGCGTGATGCTCTCGGGAGCCGGAAGCCTCGACTGGTTCCGCGGGGCGTGCGTGCCGGACCTCGCCGACGAGTCGGACGCCTTCGGACGGATCGAGGCGATGGCGACCGAGGTCCCGGCCGGGGCCGACGATCTCCTCTTCCTTCCCTACCTCTCCGGGGAGAGGACGCCCCATCCCGATGCGAGCGCCCGCGGCGCCTTCATCGGACTCGACCACCGCCACGATCGACGACACATGGCGCGAGCCGTGTTCGAAGGGGTGACCCACGGACTCGCCGACTGCCTCGACCTCGTCCGCAGCACCGGCGTGGAGGCCGACGTGGTGCGGCTGTCCGGCGGAGGCATGAAGAGCCCGCTCTGGAAGCAGACCTGCGCCGATCTCTTCCGGGCTCCGGTCGCGACCACGACCACGACCGAGGGCACCGCGTACGGCGCCGCCCTCCTCGGTGCGGTCGGCGCCGGGTTGTTCGACACGGTCGGGCCGGGGACCGACCGATGGGTCCGGGAGACGGAGCGGATCGAGCCCGGGCCCGACGCCACGACCCTCGCCCGACGGCACGCCGTGTACGACCGCCTGTACCCCGCCCTCGCACCCGTCTTCCCGGCGATCGCCGGCGAGTCCCCCTCGGAGAACGGATCATGATCGGCATGCTGGCGATGACGGCATCGATGGTGCTCGTCGGCTGGATCATCTGGAAGGCGGTCAACGCCCGCGAGGCGGGCGACGAGGAACTCCAGGCGAAGCTCGACGCCGACGATCGCCGTGCGGCGATCGGGCGCGGCGAGCAGCCGGAGCGTCGGGACTGAGTTGACGGGTGCGTCGAGTCCACCCCGGGGAAGGCCCCGGGACCCGGCTCAGGCGCGGAAGCCTCGATCGCGGAGCTTGACGAATTCGGGCTGGAGGTTCCGGCCCGGGCAGAGGGTGCTCGCGGAGCTCCACTCCTTGTGGCTCCGCACCCCGCGACTGGTCTTCGAGATGCCGTGGGCGGCGCAGAGGGCCGAGACCTGGGCGGCGAGCGATCGCAGCTGGGCCGAGCTCGGACGTCCGACGTCGAAGTTCCCCATGACGAGGATCCCGATGTTGCCCTCGTTCTGGCCCTTGACGTGCGCTCCCTGGTAGCGGATGTCGCGGCACTCCCAGACCCGTCCACCTCGGTCGATCGCGTAGTGGTAGCCGATGTCGGCCCATCCGTTGTGGTTCACGTGGGCGTTGCGGATCAGTTCGAGCCGGGACTTCGCGGCCCACTTGCTGGTGGACGAGTAGCTCCGCTGGAGTCCGTCGTGGTGGATCGTGATGTACCGCAACCTCTTCTGGGGATCGACGTTCCGGATCCGCGGGGTCGATCCGGTCCACTCGCTTCTCGACAGGACGCCGGGCATCGATGCGGGCGTCGCCACGGGCGCGGGCGTCCAGGAGAGCGTCTCCCGGCTCCGGGGCGTGGCGAGGGTCGCGCCCGGCAGGTCGGGATCGGGCAGCCCCGAGAGCCGCCGCGAGGTCGAGGAGCAGGCGACGAGCCCGGCGAAGCCGGCACCGGCCGCGGCCATGGCACGAATCGTGGATCCCAGGACGACGCGGCGGTCGACCGTCGTCGGCTCGGGGTCCTGCCGGGATGGATCGGTGGGCTCTGGCAAGAAGTCGTCCTCGTTCTCTAGCTGGGGGGGCGCCGGCCGAGTCGACTGGCCCGTCCGTGGGATCGACTCACCCGCCCTGCCGGCTTCAGTATAGGACCGCCCTCCTCGGCGGCCTCCCCCACGGTTCGCCGGAGAGGCCTCGACTGTTCGACGAATCCACCGCTTCCCGCGGCCCCGGGCCCGCGGCGACGACCCCGCCTCCCCCCCCCGGAGTGGGTCCGCCGGGCGACGGAATCGACCCCCGTCCCGAGCGATCTGGATCAGTCGTGGAGAGCACCTTTCCGCTAGAATTAACGGGTTCCGACGAGTCCTCCCGAGCCGCCCCGACGGGCCTTCGGGTGGCCCTCTCTACGGCCCCCTCACCCCGGACCAATCCGACCATGACCGACTCCAACGACACCGATGTTCCGGCCGAGAACGCCGACTACACGAGCGACTCGATCCAGGTGCTCGAGGGTCTCGAGGCGGTTCGGAAGCGGCCCGGCATGTACGTCGGCGGAACGGGGCTCAACGCCCTCCACCATCTCGTCTACGAGTGCGTCGACAACGCGATCGACGAGGCCATGGCGGGCTTCGCGACGCGGGTCACCGTCCGACTCGGCGTCGATGGCTCGTGCACCGTCACCGACGACGGCCGCGGCATGCCGACCGGTCCGATGAAGCACGAGAACCCGCAGATCGACGGACGGCCGGCGGTCGAGGTGATCCTGACCCAGCTCCACGCGGGCGGCAAGTTCGGGGACAACGCCTACAAGGTCTCGGGCGGCCTGCACGGCGTGGGCGTGAAGTGCGTCAACGCCCTCTCGGAGTGGACGAAGGTCGACGTGGTGAAGGACGGCGGCGTCAAGTCGATCACGTTCTCGCGCGGCGAACTCGACAAGCCGCTCGAGGACGTCGGCAGCGTCGAGGTGGTCGACGTCCCGGAGGGCCGCGACGGCACCCGCATCTCGTTCAAGCCGGATCCGGACATCTTCCCGGAGACCGACTTCCGCTTCGAGACGCTGCAGCACCGCCTGCGCGAGCTCGCGTTCCTCAACTCGGGCGTGACGATCCGACTCATCGACGAACGGGTCGACGCCTCCGGCCGGATCCGCGAGGAGACGTATCACGACGAGCAGGGCCTTCGAGCCTACGTGGCCCATCTCAACGGCGCGAAGCGGGCGGACAGCCCGATCATCCACCTCGAGGCGTCCGACGAGGACCTGAAGATCCGGGCCGAGGTCGCGATGCAGTACACCGACGCGACGTCGGAGAACCTGCTCGCGTTCGGCAACAACATCTTCAATCCCGACGGGGGGACGCACGTCCAGGGCTTCAAGACCGCCCTCACCCGGACCATCAACGGGTACTCCAAGAAGAACAACCTCCTGAAGGACCTCGTGCCGAGCGGCGACGACCTGCGGGAGGGTCTCACCGCGATCGTCAGCGTCAAGATCGCCGATCCGCAGTTCAACAACCAGACCAAGGAGAAGCTGCTCAACCAGGAGGCCGAGAGCTTCGTGAGCCAGCTGGTCTCCGACGGTCTCGGCGCCTGGCTCGACGAGCACCCCTCCGAGGCCAAGCAGATCGCCCAGAAGGCGGTCCTCGCGGCCCAGGCCCGGGAGGCGGCCCGCAAGGCGCGGGAGCTCATCAAGCGGAAGGGCGCCCTCGACTCCGGCGGCATGCCGCACAAGCTTTCCGACTGCTCGAGCAACGACGTCGCCGCGACCGAGATCTTCCTCGTCGAGGGTGATTCCGCCGGCGGAAGCGCGAAGGGCGGCCGCGACCACGTGACGCAGGCGATCCTGCCGCTCCGGGGCAAGCTGCTGAACGTCGAGAAGGCGAGGCTCGACAAGGTCCTCGGGTTCGAGGAGATCCGCACCCTCATCCAGGCCCTGCAGTGCGGCATCGGCGAGGACTTCGATCCCACCAAGCTCCGCTACGGCCGGATCGTGATCATGACCGACGCCGACGTCGATGGATCGCACATCCGGACCCTCCTGCTCACGTTCTTCTTCCGCCAGATGCCGGACCTGATCCGCCGGGGCCACGTCTACATCGCACAGCCCCCGCTCTACCAGGTCCAGCGGGGCAAGAAGGTCAACTACGTCCTCAACGACCGCGAGATGAACGAGGTCCTCACCGACCTCGCGATGCAGCACGCGGTCTTCGTCGTCCGGGACGACGAAGGCGAGGTCGCCCGTCGCGTCGACGGCGAGGACGCACGGAGGATGCTCCGCCGGCTCGAGCGCCTCGACGAACTGGTCGTCGTCTCGCAGCGCCGCGGGCTCGTCTTCACCGACCTGCTCGCGACCCGGCACGACGATCCCGAGGGCCAGGACCGCCTGCCGGTGTTCCACGTTCGGTGGGCCGCCGGGGAGCGGCTCTTCTGGTCGGAGGCGGACGCCCGGTCGTTCGCCGACGCCGAGGAACTGGTCGTCCCGACGCCCGGCGCGGACGAGGACGGCGACGCCCCGACCCCGCCCGAGAAGCTGGCGGTGCTCCGGGAGCTCCACGAGAACCGCGAGATCGATCGCGTGATCGAGCAACTCGCCGCGCTCGACGTCTCGAGCGACGACTGGTCGCGCGGGCAGGAGGCGGCGATCACCGGTGACCGCCTCCCGACCCGCTACGGCTGGCTGGTGAGCAGCGCGAAGAAGGAGGAGCCCGAGCTCATCGAGGCTCCGAACGTCCCCTCGATCGTCCGCACCATGCAGGAGGTCGGCCGCCGCGGCATCGAGCTCAAGCGGTTCAAGGGCCTGGGCGAGATGGAGGCGGAGCAGCTCTGGGACACCACGATGGACCCCGAGAGTCGCACGCTCCTGCGAGTGAGCTGGGACGCCGCGAGCGAAGCGGACGCCCTCTTCTCGACCCTGATGGGCGAGAACGTCGAGGCCCGCCGCACCTACATCGAGGAACACGCCCTCGAGGTCCGCAACCTGGACGTCTGACGGGCGGCACCGACCTTCGATTCCCGGCCCCGCCCCCCGGGGGCTCGAGCGCCATCGGGACCGATTCCGCGAGGAATCGGCGGGAGTCCACGCGCGGACCACTATCCTGCAGTGACCGGGGCCCTAGACCTCGAACCAACGTGGAGAAAGCCATGATGTACCGCCTTCACGCCGCCTCGGTCGTCGCCGCCGCGACGTGCCTGCCAGCGATGGCCGGTGCGAGCGGGCGAGCGGACGACTGCCCGAACCCCGAACCGAGCGTCTTCACCGACCACTGGGTCGAGCTCTTCTACGACGCGACCTATCGAAAGGGACCCGAGGGCCGGATCGCCCGTGGTGGCGCGCCGGGGATGGAGCGGACACCACCGTCCCAGGTCGCCTTCGATCGCATCGTCACGCTTCCGCTTCCCGAGTGGGAACTCAAGGGGCCGATCACCTTCCAGGCCGTCGCGGAGGACGCCAACGGCGTGCCGTACGTCAAGGACGTCGTGATCGAGGACCCCGTGCTGATGGTCACCAACGACTTCCAGGCGGGTGACGAGGGCGCGGCATTCAACTGGGAGTCCTACCGACCGCTCGGCCGGGATCTCCTCCAGGAATTCGTCGCGACCGGGCCGGCCGACGACGGCGGCAACATCTGGTTCTCCGCGCACGGACAGGCGAGCCGGTTCATGGACGAGCAACTCGGCCTCCCCCGGGACTGCTTCAACCCGATCGAGGCCGGGCTCCCGGCGTGCGAACGGGCGGTGCTCAACAGCATCGCGGCACACGGCGTTCCGTACTCGTTCAACCCTCCCGGCGTGACCTACACGGATCCGGGCGACCCGGACGCCTGCCCGATCCTCGATGGAACGTACGAAGCCTTCCTGTCGAACCTCTGGTGGAAGGAGCGGATGCTGGTGTTCATCGCGGATCGCTCCACCTTCGTCCGGCCGTCGTTCAATCCCACCACGGGCACGGCCCCGGGGATGGCCGACGGCCGCCCGGGCTGGGATCGTTCGGAGGGTTCCTATCGCTTCCCGCAGGCGTCGGAATCGCGCGGCTGGACCGGTCCGAGCCTCGACGAGGTCGCCCTGGCCACCACGGACTTCGTCGGCTATTCGGGCGACCAGGTCTACCGGGGATGGACCGGCTTCCAGGCCTGGTACTCCCAGTGGAAGGTGAACAGCTGGGGAAGCGCCACGGGCGACTTCCCCGACGAATCATCGCGGATCTCCTGCCCCTACTCGACCTTCCCGTTCTCGGGACTCGGGCTCACCGCCTACTGGCCCGCGACGCCGGCCACCGGCCCGGCGGACTTCCGATCGTCCTTCGTCGGCGTCAGCGAGTTCATCAGCAAGGGCGAGAAGCCCCTCTACCTCGTGGCCATCCGCGAACACTCGGCCTACTACGGAGCGCCCGACTTCACCGACGGGGACGGCCTCCCCGGCCAGGTCTCCTGGTGCGACGTCTGCCCGGGCGACTACGACATGGATGGGGTCATCGACGGACGCGACCTGGCCCTCCTCCTGCTGAACTGGGGGAGCACCAGTCTCTGCTACACCATCGACAAGACGGATCCGGTGGTGAACGGCAACGACCTCGCGCTCCTGCTGGCCAACTGGAACGCCGAGTGTGGCTGGCCGCTCAGCGAATGGCGGCCGCCCGACTGCGGCGACGCCCCCGCCCGCCCCTGAGTCGACGTCGGCCGGTCGGTCGAACATCCGTTCGAGAACGAAAGCCCCGCCGTCCCGTCGGGACGGCGGGGCCG
>JAYZBK010000232.1:0-13897 GCA_036339295.1 Planctomycetota bacterium | reverse complement strand
GCCAGAGGATCGTGCGGTCGAGGTCGGATTCGGCCTCGAGGAGGGCGGCCTTGCCGGCATCGACGAAGCCGACGAGGTTCGCGCGGAAGCGGTCGATCACGTCGATCGACCGGACGTCGGCACGATCGCCGCTCATGAGTGGAGGCTCCCGAGGCTCATCGCTGCTGCAGGTACTCCTCGATCCGCTGGGCCTTCCGCAGGAGGAAGGGGATGTGGACCTCGGACGCCTTCATGAATCGGTGGAGGGTCTTCATGGTCGCGTCGAACTCCTCCTCGAACTTCGCCTGCTCCTGGTCGCGCCACGACTGCGACAGGGTGCCCATGCGGGCCTGCACCGACTGCATCTGCCCCTGGATCTCGTTGTTGAATCTCTTGAGATCCTGCGCGAAACGCCTGATCTCCGCCGGGTCGGCCACTGCCTTCGCCATGGGATGCCTCCGATCCCCCGAGTGTATACCCTCCTCCGCAAACACTCTTCGGCCGGTCGGCGGGAGCGGATCCCTTGGAGACCTCGAACATCATCGGCGGCGAACGGATCCGGGCCTCGGACGGACGAGAGCTCCCGGTCCTCGACCCGGCGACCGACGAACTCGTCGGCAACGTTCCCGACGGCGGGGAGGCGGAGGCCACCCGGGCCGTCGACGCGGCCGCCCGGGCGTTCGAGGACTGGAGACGCGTCCCTCCGTCCGACCGGGCGGCCCTCATGCGTGGATTCGCGGAGTCGCTGATCTCCGATCGGCAGCGACTCGCACTCCTCCTCTCGAGAGAACAGGGGAAGCCGGTCCCCGAAGCGCTGAAGGAGGTCGACTACGCGGCGTCGTTCCTCCCCGTGGCCGCCGACGCGGCCGAGACGTTCCAGGTCGAGTCGCTCGAGATCCCGGGCAAGGCCGTCGAGGTCCACCGCCGGCCGGTCGGCATCTGTGCCGCCGTGACCCCCTGGAACTTTCCCCTGGCCATGATCGCGAAGAAGAGCGCTCCCGCGCTGGCGAGCGGCTCGGTGCAGGTGATCAAGCCCGCCGAGCAGACCCCGCTGAGCGCCATCGCCTTCGTCGAGCTTGCGGAGCGTGCCGGCATCCCGGCAGGGGTCCTGAACGTCGTCACCGGCGACGCGGCCGGCATCGGGCGGACCCTTCTCGCCGACCGACGCGTGCGGAAGCTCTCGTTCACGGGCTCGACCGAGGTCGGGCGGATCCTCATGCGGGAGGCGTCCCAGGGGCTCCAGAAGCTCTCGCTCGAGCTCGGAGGCCACGCGCCGTTCCTCGTCTTCGAGGATGCGCCGATGGACCGGGCCATCGAGGTGGCCATGGCCTCCAAGTTCCGCAACGCCGGCCAGACCTGCGTCTGCCCGAACCGGTTCCTCGTCCACCGATCCCGCCACGACGAGTTCGTCGAGAGGCTCTGCGAACGAGCGTCGGCCCTGGTGTCCGGCCGTGGCGATTCGCCGGGTGTGGACCTCGGCCCCTTGATCGACGACCGCGCAGTCCGGAAGGTCGAGGAACACGTGGCCGACGCCGTCGCCCGAGGGGGAAGGATCGCCTGTGGCGGCGGACGACGCACCCTTCCGGGGCTCACGGATCGATTTCCCGAACCGACCGTGATCCTCGACGCGGGGCCGGGGATGCGCTGCTGGACCGAGGAGACCTTCGGGCCGGTCTGCCCCGTGCGAGCCTTCCTCGAGGAGGACGAGGCGATCGAGATCGCCAACGCGTCCGAGTACGGACTGGCCTCCTATGCGGTCACCGAGGACCGGGATCGCATCCGACGACTCGGCTCGAGCCTCGAGACGGGGATCATCGGGATCAACGACGGCGTGCCGGCCATCGCGAGCGTCCCGTTCGGAGGGCTCAAGCAGTCGGGCTTCGGGCGGGAAGGCGGGCGGTGGGGGGTCGAGGAGTACCTCGAGTCCGTGACGGTCTCGAGAGTCCCGTGACGAGAACCCCGACGACCCTCCGTCGCCAGATCGAAAGGACGGCCGGCCCCGGGGGGCCGACCGTCCTGGATGATCGTCGTGATCGACCGGCCGATCATTCCTCGCCGTTGAGGAAGTTCGAGAGCCGCTGGCGCCGAATCGGATGCTGGAGCTTCCGGATGGCCTTGCTCTCCACCTGACGGACACGCTCCCGCGTGACCTTGAAGATCCGGCCGACCTCCTCGAGGGTGTAGGTGTAGCCGTCCCCGATGCCGTAGCGAAGCTTGAGGATCTCACGCTCGCGGTAGGTGAGCGTGCGGAGCACGTCGTTGATCCGCTGCTTCAGCATGTCGCTGGTGGCCGAATCCGACGGCGACTCCTGCCGCTCGTCCTCGATGAAGTCGCCGAAGTGCGAGTCCTCGCTCTCGCCGACGGGTCGGTCGAGGCTGATCGGATGCCGGGAGATCTTCATGACGCGACGCGTCTCCTCGATCGGCATCTTCGCCTTCACGGCGATCTCCTCGACGGTCGGCTCGCGGCCCAGCTCCTGGAGGAGGTTCTTCTGGATGTTGCGGAGCTTCGACATCGTCTCGATCATGTGCACCGGCACCCGGATCGTCCGAGCATGGTCGGCGATGGCCCGGGTGATCGCCTGGCGGATCCACCAGGTCGCATAGGTCGAGAACTTGTAGCCCCGCTTGTACTCGTACTTGTCCACCGCCCGCATCAGGCCGGTGTTGCCCTCCTGGATGATGTCCAGGAACGGAAGCCCGCGGTTGCGGTACTTCTTCGCGATGGAGACGACGAGTCGCAGGTTGCCGCCCGAGAGGTCCCGCTTGGCCTGCTCGTACTCCTCGAAGACCTTCTCGATCTCCCGGACCCGTCGGGCGAGTTCCTCAGGCTGCTCGAGAACCAGGTTCCGAAGGCCCTCGCGCTCCTCCCGCATCACGAAGACGTCCTCCGGGTCGTATCGATCGGGATGCTTGTCGGCCTTGTCGATCCGCCGCTGGAGGTCGGCCATCTTCTTGTTGACGGCCTGGATCTTCCGCATCAGGGGCTGGATGCGACCGGTTCGGAGACAGCATTCCTCGAGGAGGGTGCCGATCCGCCGCCGTCGCTCCTCCATGTCCGCCCGCAGCGTCCGTGCCTTGGCCTCGGTGCACCCCGGCGCGTTCAGTCGCTCCCAGGCCTCCTCGTTGAGCTCCAGCAGGCGCCGGACCGTCGCACTGTTGAAGGGGATTCGCAGGGCGACCTTCTCCTTCGCGTTGTCCTCGGCCGTGGAGATCCGCATCGTTCGGTCGAACGGGAGCTGGCCGTCGTGCACCTGCTGGAGGACCTCGATGGCCTGCCTCGCCGCGTAATCGCTCTCGAGCGTCATGCGGCGGAAGAACATCCGCGTGGTCTCGATCTTCTTGGCCAGCCGGATCTCCTGCTCGCGCGTGAGCAGCGGGATCGTGCCCATCTGCGTGAGGTACATCCGGATCGGGTCGTCGATCCGCTTCGATCCCTGTTCCGCGATCGCCTGCTCGACCGCGGCCTGCGTCTCGGCGTCGTCGAGAAGCTCCGGATCCCCTTCGTTGGTGGAGCTGCTCTCCGTCTGGCTGGACGTCGTCTCGCCCAGGTCCTCGCCGTCGTCGAACGGATTGCGTTCGCTGGTCGACTCGCCCTCCTCGTCGATCATCTGGACCTTCGGGGTGCGGGTCGGCTTCCGCTGGTTGTCCCGCTGGAACTTCAGGTCCGTCTGGAGGTCGGCCGGCATCTGGTCGAGACGGCGGCGACGCCGCTCGATCTCGTCGATGAGCTCGATGCCGTCGAGGCGCACCACCATCATGAAGGCGTCGATCGCGTCCGGGTCGACGTAGCAGTCGGGCAGGCAGGTGTTGATCTCCTCGTAGCAGATCCAACCGCGGTCGCGGCCGGTGCTGACGAGGCGCTTCAGGACGGGATGAGGGTCGAGGGGAAGAGGCAGCACGATGTTCTCCAGCAGGTTCGCCCGGGACGGGCGACGGAGGGACGGAAGATCACGGTAGGCCGTGACCGGAGGAGTCGGGTGAGTCGGGCTCGGGCCCGGGAGATGTCGGGGGAGAGGCGCCGGGTCGGCCGACCCGTCGCCTGCTGATGGAGGCCGGGTCGGCGCCGGCGGCGCGCAGTCGCGCCAGCGCGGCCTGCGCGTCCTCCGCCGTTCGGATCGGCTGCGAGGCGAGGTCCTCGCGGTCGGCGAGGAAGACGTCGCGTTCGATCGCCGACGCCAGGTCGCGACAGGCCTCGACGAGTCGCTCGTGGAGGTGCGATTCGTCGTCCGGTCCCAGATCCCGGATCGTTCGGTAGCCCTCGGCGAAGCATCCCGCCACGATGCGCGAGAGCCCGACGTCGTCGATCGAGGCCACGAGGTCCGAGCCGTCGGGCACGTCACCGGCCTTCGCGCCCTCGACGATGCTCGTCCAGGCCGCTCGGCAGGGTGGATCCTCGAACTCGACCGCGGAGAATCGCTCCACCGGAGCCCGCTCGCCGTCACCGAGATCGATCGGGCGGGTCGCGAGGCCGGGCTCCGCGAGGACGAGTCCCAGCAGGGCCTCCTCGGCGCCACGGCGGCGCGGATGAGCCCTGACGATGGGGGTGGCCGGCTCGACCTCGATGCCTTCGGAGCCGTCGACGTCGGGCTCCACGACGGCCCGGGGAGGCCGGACCGAGGCCGCGGTCGACGTGCCTCGATCCAGCATTCCAACCGAGACGCCGAGCACCTCCGCGAGGTGCCCGAGCACGAAGTTCCGACGCATCCCGGCGACGCCCTCGAAACCGAGGCCGTCGAGACGACGCAGGACCTCGTCGACCACCCGCTGGCGGGCGGTGACGCCGGTCGCATCCTTCATTCGGTCGCGGAAGTCGGCCACGAGAGCCATCAGCGCATCGATCGACTCGTCGAGGGCGGCCTGGAACAGGGCCGGTCCGTTCTCCGATCGGAGCAGCTCGTCCGGATCCTGTCCGTCCGGCAGCGAGCAGAGTCGGATGTCCACCTCGGAGGAGAAGAACACCTCGACGGCACGGTCCGCCGCCCGGCGTCCGGCGGCGTCCCCGTCGAACAGGAGGATGACGGTGTCGCAGAAGCGGGACAGTCGGTCGGCGTGCTCGCGGGTGAGCGCCGTGCCCAGGGTGGCGACGGCATGCTCGAAGCCGTGATCGTGCAGGGCGATCACGTCGGTGTAGCCCTCGCAGACGATCGCCGTGCGCTGGCGGGCGATCGCGCGGGAGGCCAGGTCGAGCCCGTAGAGGGTCCGGCCCTTGTGGAACACCTCGGACTCCGGACTGTTGAGGTACTTCGGCTCGTCCTCGGGGTCGATCTTCCTCGCCCCGAACGCGATCGGGCGGCCCAGCTCGTCCCGGATCGGGAAGATGAGTCGGTTCCGGAAGTTGTCGATGAACGTCCCCCGGCTCGAGCGCCGCAGCAGGCCGGCCGCCTCGAAGACCTCGGCCTCCGGGACCGCCTCGCCATCGACCTCGCGTCCGGACGCCGCGGCATCGGCCACCCGATCGGTGAGGGCCGTCCATTCCGCGGGGGCGAAGCCGAGCCCGAATCGCTTCGCGGTCTCGGGTCGGATCCCCCGTCCCTCGACGATCCGTCGCGCCTCCGCACCACCTTCGGCATCGAGCATGCGGGCGAAGAACGAGGCGGCGAGCTTGTTGGCCCGAAGAGCCAGCGTCCGTCCGGTCACCTCGCCGTCGGACCGCCGTCCGCGACGAGTGAGCTCGATGCCCGCTCGGCCCGCCAGGGTCTCGAGAGCCTCGCGGAACTCGATCCGGTGGTAGTTGATCAGGAAGTCGATCGCGTTCCCGTGCGCTCCACACGCGAAGCAGTGATAGAACCCCTTGGCCGGCACCACGCACATCGAGGGGCGGCTGTCGTCGTGGAACGGGCAGATCCCGACGAATTCCGCGCCCTTGGCCTCGAGGCGCAGCTGCTCCCCGATCACCGCCACCAGGTCGGTGGCCGCCAGGACGCGGTCGCGGTCGTTCGGAAGGGAGGGGTCGGTCATGCGGTCGGTGCGGAGACGGGGGAATCGGAAGGGCGATTCGCAAGCGATGGTCATGCACCGACATCACCCCGACGAGGGGTTGCCTGGACGTTCCCTTCGAGGGGCGCCCGAACACCGGGGCCCCGCCGGAGACGAGGTGCCCGATGAGACCGGAGGGCCTCCACGCGATCCCGAGAGGGCGGGCCGGTGGCGCGGCAGATCCGATCGAATGCAGCTGTCGTGTCGGTGCGGAACGTCTCGGGGCGGCTGCCTGTCCACTGAGGAGGGACGAGGACGGGCCGGAGGGCCGGGACGTCGTCCTGGCGTGGCGGAGGGTGGTTTGTCCGGCCGTCTGAGGGAGGAGCGGCTCGAACGAGATGGCCACGGAGGACGGAGAAGAGTATCGCCGAGCGTGTCGAGTGTGACACCAATTCGGCGCTATTGACGAGTTTTCCGCAGCAGGGGGGGGTCCGAAAAGCGGACCTTCCTGCCGATCAGCCGGCGGCGGCGGCCTTCTGATCCCGGGTGTAGGTGTACTTCCGCTTGGCGGGCTTCACCACGAGACCCATGCGAATCGCCTTCGTCGAGGCGTAGACGCGGACCGGAGCCCCGTCGACCACGGCTCGGACCTTCTGGAGGTTCGGCTTGAACGTCCGCTTGGTCTTCGAGGTGATCTTGATACCGACGCCACCGAGGTACTTGGCTCGGCCTCGAGAGGTCTTCTTGTGTCCGGAACTGGTTCCGGTTCCGAGGAAATGGCAGCGGCGCGGCATGGGGACGTTCTCCGAAGGAAGCCGAGCAGTATACGAAACCTCGGCAGGAGGGCAACCCCTCAGTGGTCCTCGTCGTCCTCGATGGGATCCAGCCCGACCAGGCGGAGACAGGTCCGGAGCGCCCGATCGTCTTCGTCCGAGAACGAACCCACTTCGAAGCTGTCCAGGTCGAGGACGGCATCGGCGGCGTGGGGGCCCCCTCCGGAGATCCGCAGGGGGATCACGATCTCGGAGCGATCACGTGGATCGCACGCGACGTAGGCCTCCCCGAGCGTCGCGACGTCCTCGACGATTCGGCTTCGGCCCGAGGTCAACGCCTGGCCGCAGACCCCATGCAGGCCGATCGGAGAGCAGGCAGGGCGGTCCCGGCACGCTCCGAGGAGGAGCGAGGACGAATCCGTCTCGTCGATCCGATAGAAGCCGAGCCAGCTCACGCCCGTCGGGGCAAGGTGCCGCCACGCCAGGTCGGTGAACCGGCCGAGGACGTCCCGGTCGAGGCCTTCGATGCGTCCGAGTTCGCTTGCGAGAGCCTCGTAGGCGAGGCGACGCCCGGAGGTCACGCGGATTCCTTGGTCCGCCGCGCCATCCGTTCGAGGTCGGCCCCGTTCTCCACGGCCTCCTCGTCGATGACGTAGACGACGCCGTCGTTGTCCTGCTCCGGCAGGTCGTAGAGCAGGTCGACCATGATCTCGTCCATCACGGCCCGCAGCGCCCGGGCCCCGGTGTCCCGCTTCATCGCACGGTCCGCGATGCGATCGAGGGCCTCGCTGGTGAACTCGAGGCTGGCGCCTTCGAGCCCGAAGAGGTGCTGGTACTGCTTGACGATCGCGTTCCGCGGCTCCGTCAGGATCCGGACCATGGCGGCCCGATCCAGCGGTTCGAGCGGGCAGATGATCGGCAGGCGTCCGACGAGCTCGGGGATGAGCCCGAACTCCAGGATGTCCTCCGGGACCACCTTGCCGAGGAGCTGCGAATCGTCGGTGGAGGACCCGGTCGAGCCGCCGGCGAAGCCGATGCGGCTCGAGCCGAGGCGCTTGCGGATGATGTCCTCGAGACCGACGAACGACCCACCGCAGACGAAGAGGACATGCGACGTGTCGAGCTGGATGTACTGCTGCTCCGGGTGCTTGCGGCCGCCCTGGGGGGGGACGTTGGCCACCGTTCCCTCGAGCATCTTCAGGAGGGACTGCTGCACGCCCTCGCCCGACACGTCCCGGGTGATCGAGACGTTGCTGCTCGTCTTCCCGATCTTGTCGATCTCGTCGATGTAGATGATCCCGCGCTGGGCGGTCTCGAGGTCGTAGTCCGCCGCCTGAAGGAGCTTGAGGCGGAGGTTCTCCACGTCCTCGCCCACGTAGCCCGCTTCGGTGAGCGTGGTGGCGTCACCGATCGCGAAGGGGACGTTGAGGATGCGGGAGAGGGTCCGCGCGAGGAGGGTCTTGCCCGTGCCGGTGTGCCCGATCAGCAGCACGTTGGACTTGTCGAGTTCGACCTCCGACTCCTCCGCCTCGGCATGCATCAGTCGCTTGTAGTGGGTGTGCACCGCGACCGCGAGGGACCGCTTGGCTCGATCCTGCCCGATGACGTACTCGTCGAGGAACTCTCGAAGCTGCCGGGGGGTCGGGATGGAACTGAAGAGGGGCCGCCCTCGATCGACGCGGCGTCGCTCCTGCCGGAAGATGTTCTGGCAGAGATCGGTGCAGTTCGTGCAGATGTAGACGTCGCCCGGACCCTCGACCATCGGGCCGACCTCGCGAGAGGTCTTGCCGCAGAAGGAGCAGGTGGTGATCTTCCGGCCGCGGAAGCCGCCGCCGCCCGAACCGCCGCTTCCGGTCGGCCCACCGTCGCCACCCTGGTCGCCGCCGCCTCCTCCGGAGCCGGGTCCATCGCCCCCCTGGGGCGGCTGCGCGGCAGCGGAGACGGGTTCGGCCTGCGGGCGGGGAGCGGCCATTCGCGGGTCACGGTCGTCGCGGTCGGAACTGCGTGGCATTCTTGTTCTCGGCTCGAGCGATGGGAACACGGTTCGCGGCAACCCAGTCGTCCGCGGGCGCCCATTGTATCGGGGCCATTCCCCTTCGGCTTCAGGGGATCCGCGGTTCCCGAGGATCATCCATCGGGATCAGGGGTCTTCCGACCGGTTTCCGGCGATCGAACGCCCGGAACCCGGCCCGGAAGGCGGCTCTCGGACGTCGACCGGTCGGCGGCCGCCCGCCTGACCTGCCCGACCATCCGCTGGTGGGCCTGTTCGAACTCCTCCTGGGAGAGCTCGCCGCGGTCCCTCATCGAACGAAGGTCCTGGAGCGTGAACCCGAGCGACGGCGCCTCGCTGTCGGCATTGAGGCGACGGCGAAGCCCCATCGCGATCGCCCCGCCCACCAGGAGCAGCACGACGAAGCCGCCGAGCCAGGGCCCGACGTCGACGAGCAGTCGGGACGGCGGGATCGACGCGACGATGGACGAAGGGAGGGACATCTCGCGGAACTCAGCCGGCCGCGGCCTTCTTCTTCCGCTCCTCGACCCGCTTCTCGACTTCCTTGTTCCAGTCCTCCGCCGGCATCTCGGTGACCTTCGCGGTGTCGACGACCCGGTCCGCGGCCTTGGCCTGCTGGATCGACATCGCCACCTCGCGAATCCGGCCGGTCCGGGAGAGCTCCGTCCGAACCTCGTCCGGACGCACCCGCTGGGCGGCCGCGATCTCGGCGATCCGTCCGTTGATCTCGGCCTCGCCCACCTCGACCTCGAAGTGCTTGGCGACCTTGGCCATGATGAACATGAGGCGGAGGCGATCGCTGGAGTACCGCTCGCTCTCCGAGCGGAGTTCGGCGAGCTTGAGCTCGACCTCGTTCTCGTCGAGACCTCGGCCGAGGAGATCGACCCGCTGCTGCTCGACGAGGTTGGCGGCCTGGGCCTCGCTGATCTTCGGCGGCACCTCGAAGGCGATGTTGTCGAGGAGCCACTCGTACACCTGTTCCCGCTCCGCGGATCGCTGCTCGGCGTCGCGGCGGTTCTCGAGGGCCATCTTGAGCTGCTCGCGGAGGCCGGTCTCGTCGTCGAGGCCGAACCGCTCCACCAGTTCCGCGACCTCGAGCGGCGCGACACGCTCGGCGTCCTCGACCTCGAACCGAATGGAGATCTTCTTTCCACGGACCTCTTCACGCTCGAAGGAATCCGGCCCGACCGTCTCGAACTCGATCACCTCGCCGACGTTCCGTCCCCCGAGGTGGGTGCCGAGGTCCTCGACGAGCAGACCGAGGAACTGGCCCTTGCCCTCGTCCTCCTCGGCCGGAACCACCGCGACCGCCTTCTCGTGCTCGAAGAAGGGCTCGTCCATGCCTTCGACCCGGACGACCACCTTGCCGACCATCCGATCGAGGGGCTCGAAGGGGCCCGTGATGCGGGCCGGGGTGCCGAACCGGTAGCTGTTGCGGACCACCTCCGCGTCGATCATCTCGTCCGTGACCTCCATGATGGGCTTGGTCACGGGGACGCCATCGAGATCCGGGAGCTCGAAGGCGGGCACCACCTCGATGGCGACCGTGAAGACGAAATCCTTGCCGGACTCGAGCGAGGGGATCGACTCGGGATCGCCGAAGTCGGGATCGCCGATCATGTCGAGCTCGTTCGTCCTGATCGCATCCTGGAAGGCGTTGGAGACCAGCCGGCCCCGCGTCTCGACCCGGATGTTCTCCCCGAAACGCTTCTCGAGGATCGCACGCGGGACGCGCCCCTTGCGGAAGCCCGGGATCGCGGCCTCGTTGACGAGGTTGCCGAGTTCCATCTCGAGCTGGTCGTCAACCGCGCTCGCGGGGATCGTGATCGTGAGGGATCGGCTGCAGGGGCCGGTCTCCTCGATCTCGACCTTGGTCTCGAGGCTCTCGCCACCGTCGAATGAAAACTCGCTCATCGTGCTCGTGATCCTGACTCGGGGTTGGACGTACCGGGGCCGGCCCCCGAGGGGCCGAATCCCGAAGGATACCGAGCCCCGGGCGGTGGAGCCACCCGAACGGCGTCCGGGAGTTCACCGCCCGGTGTCTCCGCCGAACCAGACATCGACCCCGGCGGGGCGACTATCGCTCCATGAGGAGCATCTCCGCGTAGGTCGGGAAGGGCCAGCAGTCCGCGGCCATGTCGGCCTCGAGGGCATCCGAGGCCGCCCGGGCCCGATCCATCGCGGGAACCAGGCGGTCCCGGAGATGCCGGACGTTCTTCTCGACGCTCGCCGGGGCGTCGCCGAGGGCCGCATCGACCTCGTCGATCGAGGATCGAAGGGCCGCGACCTCGGCGACGTGTCGCCGAAGGGCCTCCTCGCTGTCGGGGCACTCCACCCCGGCGACCTGGGTGGCCCCGATCGCGTCCGCGAGTTCCGCCTGGGCCCGCATCGCGGCCGGGAGGATCTCGGTCCTGACCATGGTCGAGAGCGTGCGGCCCTCGATCTCCAGGTGCGTGCAGTACTGCTCCTGCAGGACCTCGGCCCGAGCCTTGACCTCGCGGGCGCTCATCACGCCGTACTTCGAGAACATGCGGCCGATGTCGCGGGCTCCGATGATCGACAGGCAGTCGGCCGCGCTGTGGTGGTTGGGGAGACCGCGCTTCTCGGCTTCCGCGTACCAGTTCTCGCTGTAGCCGTCGCCGTCGAAGCAGACCTTCCGGTGCTTCTTGACCACGTTCCGGAGGATCGACCTGACCGCGGTCTCGAGCTTCGCCGGGGACGGCTTCTTCCCGGCCTTCTTCTCCAGCTCGGTGGCCATCTCGTCGAGGCTCTCGGCCACGATGGTGTTGAGGACGGTGTTCGGCCAGGCCGAGTGGGCGGTCGAGCCGACCGCACGGAACTCGAACTTGTTCCCGGTGAACGCGAACGGACTCGTCCGGTTCCGGTCGCCGGCATGCCGAGGGACCAGGGGAAGGGTCCGGGCCCGGAGATCGAGCGTTCCGCCCTTGACCGTCGACTTCGGCTTGCCGGTCTCGAGCTGGTCGAGGATGTCGGTCAGCATCTCGCCGAGGAAGATCGACATGATGGCCGGCGGGGCCTCGTTCGCACCGAGGCGGTGGTCGTTGCCGGCCGAGGCGATGGACGCCCGCAGGAGGCCGGCGTGGAGATCGACCGCCCGGATGACCGCACAGAGGAAGAACAGGAAGAGCTTGTTCGAGTGGGTGTCGTCCTGCGGGTCGAGCAGGTTGACGCCGGTGTCGGTCGAGAGCGACCAGTTGTTGTGCTTGCCCGACCCGTTGATGCCCGCGAAGGGCTTCTCGTGGAGCAGGCACTGGAACCCGTGCTTGTGGGCCACCTGCCGGAGGATGTGCATCGAGAGCATCTGGTGGTCGACCGCGACGTTGGCCGCCTCGAAGGTCGGGGCGATCTCGTACTGCCCGGGCGCAACCTCGTTGTGCCTGGTCTTCACCGGGACGCCGAGCTCGAAGAGCCGGGTCTCCACTTCGGTCATGTAGCTCAGGACCCGCGCCGGAATCGCACCGAAGTAGTGGTCGTCGAGCTGGTGGCCCTTCGGCGGCATCGCGCCGACGAGCGTTCGGCCGCAGACCGCCAGATCGAGGCGTTCCTGGGCGAGCTCCGAGTCGACGAGGAAGTACTCCTGCTCGCACCCGAGGGTGCCGACCACGCGGGTGACTCCCTCGTCGGCCCCGAAGAGGCGGAGCACCCGCATCGCCTGGGAGGCGACGGCCTCGATCGAACGGAGGAGCGGCGTCTTGAGGTCGAGGGCCTCGCCGGTGTAGCTGACGAACGCGGTCGGGATGCAGAGCGTCGTCACGCCATCGGGCGTCTTGAGCAGGAAGGCCGGGCTGTTGGCGTCCCAGGCGGTGTAGCCGCGAGCCTCGTAGGTGTCCCGGATGCCACCCGACGGGAAGGAGCTCGCGTCGGGCTCGCCGACGATGAGGGCGTTGCCGCTGAACTTCTCGAGGGCGACGCCTTCACCGTTCACGGAGAGGAAGGCGTCGTGCTTCTCGGCCGTGTGCCCCGTGAGCGGGTGGAACCAGTGGCAGAAGTGCGTCGCACCGTGCTCGATGGCCCAGTCCTTCATCGCGGCCGCGACCGTGTTCGCCATCGCGGGGTCGAGCGTCGCACCCTTCTGGATCGTCGCCTCGAGGCTCATGGCGATCTCGGGCGGGAGGCGACGCATCATCACGTCGCCGCTGAAGGTCAGGTGGCCGAAGTACTCGGCGGCCGGTTCCTGGGGAGAGGGGGTATCCATGGTGGCGGCTTCCTCGATGATGAAGGACTCGATCGACTGATGGTTCGACATGGGGGCTCGAACTCCTCGGCGAGGGGTGGACTCAGGGAAGGTGGGACGACGACAGCCCCGCGATGGTCCGCGGAGGGGCATGGACGGAAGGATGGGAGTGGGACTCGATCGCGTTTTCGCGGGGGGTGCCGATCCCGTCGTCCCTCTGGACGAGAACGGGAGTCGGTCTGGCGCCAATGGGGCTCACCGCCTGGCCTCGTGCCGCTTCGCGATCGTCGGCCGACGCGATCCGTCGCGTCCGGCTCAAGGCAACGATTATGCGGATCCGGCGTGGCCCGTCCATGCTCGGACAGGCAATCCACACGGAAAAGAGCGGAAAGAACCGTCGGCCGTCAGCCGATGACCCGACGCCTCCGGTCGAGATAGTCCCAGACGACGAACCGGTCGAGGTCGTCGCCCGCGGTGAAGACCACCCGGCCTCCGGTGGATTCCGCGAGCCGGCGGCCGAACCTCAGGTCCTCCTCGTCCTGGCTCCAGCTCGGCACCAGGAACACGTTCATCACCCCACCCTCGCGGGCCAGGAGCCCGGCCTCCCGCATCGTGGCGGCCTCCGTCCGAGGATCCGGCGGATAGAGCAGGAAGAGCTGCTCGTCCTCGAAGTGGGCGGTGGGCAGCCCGTCCGTCATCAACATGACCTGGCGATTCGGCGTGTCCGCAGCCGCCAGGAGCCGCCGCGCGAGCCTCAGCGCCTGTTGGATGTTGGTGAAGTGGGGGGGCAGGTCGGACTCCGAGATGTCGGGATCCGACATGTCGGCCCGCAGGCGGACGACCGGATCGCGGATGGTGACCGGCTTGGGGAGGAGGTCCGCGACCTCGCCCCTCGGGACGACCCGGGCGACGCTGTACATCTCGATGAAGTGGAGCCGAGCGCCCGGATAAAACCCGCGCACCAGCCCCGCGCGGGCGGGGGCCCGCGTATTTGGCGCGATGGTCTGGCCGCCCCCACGC
>JAYZBK010000231.1:0-19208 GCA_036339295.1 Planctomycetota bacterium | reverse complement strand
CGGAACTTCGCCTGGCCCTCCGGGATGCCGAGTCCGGAGAGATCACCGGTCGCCGCGTGGCGATCCAGGTCTCCGGACGCTCCTTCGACGTCGCCGGAGCCCGTTCGGAGGCTCGCCGGATCCACGGGATCCGAAGCACCTACGAGGATCGACTCGCCACCGACTCGAGCCAGATCGAGTTCCTCGGCACGCAGCGAGAACGGCTCTCGGAGATCCTCGGCAAGCTGGAGAACGAGCATGGCCGCTACCAGGCCAAGCTCTGGCAGCTCGACCAGCAGATCGACGCCATCGCCCGGAACGAGCGCCTGATCGAGATGACCAAGGAGCAGCAGGCGATCCTCGCCGAGTACGACAAGTTCGACGAGGTCGGAAGCCTCGACCAGCTCGAATCGAAGCTCGCCGAACTCCGGACCATCCAGGAGGCGCAGCTCCAGACGCTGGCCGCCCGAAGCGGCCACGAGGACTACGAGCAGGCCGCTCGGGAATCCGTCCGGGGGGCCGAATGGAGCTGGGATTCCGAATGGGACATCGACGTGGAACTCGACGGGGCCCGCGACGACGAGGCCACCGGCCGGGACTCGATTCACCCGATCCCCGACGGGTCGGTCGCCCTCGGCGAATACGACCGGAACTGAGCCCACCCACGCCCAGGACCGCCAGCCACCACCTCGGGAAGCGAGGTGGTGGCTGGCCCTTTCGGGCGATCGAGGAATCCCTGATCGGGCCATGGAAGGCGCAATCCTCGCATGCCGGCTTCAAGTCACTGCCGAGAACGCACTTACGGAGGCCGCGGATCCGTACGCACTGGAATCACCCGGTCCAAGGCCGAGAATTCGATGAAAAACGAGCGATTCGGCGAGCCCCTCGCCGATTCCGTGACATGTTCAGAGTGCTTTGGGAAGTTTCTCCTTCTTCCCGAGGCAAGGGAGCTGGAGGGATCGGAAACGAACCCTCCACTCGTCATGAGCGGTGCGGGAACGCCGCTCTGACGCCGTCCAGCGGTGCGGGAACGCCGCCGGACACCTGCTTCTTCTGGTGCGGGAACGCCAGTCGAAGCGACATCAGCCTTTCTGGTGCGGGAACACCAGACAGGCCCCGGACACGGATCTCAGGTTCTCGCCGCATAGGGAAAAGGGCACACTGTGCGTGGCGAGCACGGTGCAGGAACTGGGAACTTCCTGAACCCGACCCTGAGGGGCAGAGGAGCGCAATGCTTTTCAACCTCCAAGTCCGGACCTGGAGGCTGAGGGAAAAGAAGGTCGGCCGCGATCTGAAAAGGGCGCGGCCGGCCTCTTTTTTGCCCCATCCCGATCCTCGACCGACCACCTGAATCCTCAGGCATCGAGCCGGGGTCATCGAACCGGGGTCACCAGTGTCGGCGGACGGTCGTTCCCGGGTAGTACCGAGCGAGGATCTGCGAGGCCGATGCCCCACCCCGCGCCAGCGACTCCGAGCCGTACTGGCAGAGGCCCACGCCGTGGCCGAACCCCGATCCGGACACCGAGAGCCGGCCTCGCTCGACGAAGGTTCGGAAGTCGGCACTGCGGACAGGCCGCCCCTTCGACCGGCCGTTCAGCGCTCGCTGGAGCTCGATCGCATCGATCTCCGCGGTACTCGATCGATCGAACGTCGTCACCCGGAATCGTCCCGGTCGCCCCGAGGCCGTTCGATCGAGGACCTCGATCCGCGGCGGCCAGACCGAAGACATGGACTTCGATGCTCCCCAGGACGCCGCCTTGGAGCGAATCGCCTCCACCACGTCCCGGGACTCGAACGTGGTTCGCCACGCTCCGTGAGGACCGAATCCCCGACAGGGGCAGCCTTCGCGCTGGTCCGATGCCGAGATGGAAAGTGGCTGGATGGCGTTGACCGGATTGCTCGAGATGGCGTCGATCGCCGACGCAGGGCGACCACCGCACGCAGCGCTGTAGTAGCCCGGGACCACGCGATCCCGGAAGAGCAGCAGTTCACCCCTCGTGCCCGAGACCGCGTCCCGGCATCTCGACGATGCGGTCCCGCCCCGCCAGACCTGGCTCCGTTCGTCCGCCACGACGTCGAAGTCCCGTCGAGAGAGCCAGTGATACCGCTCGCACAGGGCGAACGACCGGGCGGCGACGGCGAGGGCCTCGTGCGTCGCCGGTCGCCAGCTCGTGAAGAGCTCTCCCGCGAGCACGCCGGGAAGGTACGACTCGATCGGCAGGTGGCAGACCACGTCGACCTGAACGGAGTCGGCCTTGCCCGATGGCACGAGATGGACGACGCCCGGCAGGCTGGCTCCGCGATACTCCGGGGACGCCTGACCGTCCATGGCGGTGAGGGTCAGTGAATCCGCCTTTGGAAGGGCGATGGCGGCAGGCCTTCCGGCGACGACGGAGGTCAACCGCCATCCGTTCGACGTACGGGCCACCCTGAACGGGCCACGATGGGCCGCCCGGTAGTCGTGGCCGGGTGCGGTCACCCAGAAGAGACTCGATGCCGGTCCGAATTCGATCCGGCCGTCGTCGACCCGGTCGACCCTCACGCGGATCGAAGGCTCGCTGGAAGGCGGGAGCGGACGCCCGGTGTCCTCCCTGACGGCCGACGGGGTCGAGGGCGGCGGCGATGACGCCGCGGGCCCCGCCTTGCGTGCGGGGCGATCCTCGCCACCCCGACAACCCGCGAGGCCGAGTCCGAGGGCCGGCACGAAGGCGAGCAGTCGCCGTCGGGCGGGATCGGGACGATCGGCTTGTGGATTCTGTCGAAGCATGGTCGCCCCACCGGCCCCCCGGCGTTCGAGGCCGGAACTCCTCCGAAGTCTACGTCTCCAAGTCAAAGGCGGTACCCGTCCCTGACGAGTACCGCCTTCGGTTGTTCGGGGTTCGCAGGACCGCCGGATGACGTTCGATCAATCGAGCGTCCGGAGACCGAGCCCATGCTCCGCGAGACGCTCGCGGATCTCGTCGAGGCTGGTCTGGCCGAAGTTCTTCACGCCGAGCAGCTCGGCTTCGGTCCGGGCCGCGAGTTCGCCGAGACTGTGGATGCCGAGCATCTGGAGGGCCTTCCGGGAACGAACCGAGAGGTTGAGCACCGCGATCGGCATGCCGAGGGTCTGCTCGGAGATGCCCCGCGAGACGAACTCCTCGATGTCCTCCGGGCGGAGGCGCGGTCCGCCGGACATGTCCTGGCCGAGCCGGAGTCCCTTGCTGGCGAGCATCTGCTTGATCTCGGTGACGGTCGTGTCGCCGACGTTCTTGTAGCTGTTGAGCTCCGCCTCGCTCACCCGCACGAGGTCGCGAAGGGTGCGGATCTGCATCTTCTTGAGGCAGTTCCTCGCCCGCACGGAAAGCTCGAAGTCCGTGACGGGGATGTCGAGCACGGCGTCGTGCGGCCCCGCGCCGGGTTCCAGTTCGTCCTCGATGAACATGCCGGTGGAAGCGGTCACGTCCTTGAGGAACAACAGGGCCCGGGGATGGTTGGGGTCGCTGTCGGCCACCTGCTTGAGCACGTACTCCGCCTTCGCGTAGTCACCTCGGTCCTCGTAGAGCACTCCGAGGTTGACCAGCGTGTTGATCTTCGGCGTTCCCGTCCGGGTCGCCTGCTCGTACATCTCGAGGGCCGCATCCTCCTCGCCCATCAGGTCGAGCTGGTAGGCGAGCTGATGCATGTGCTCGGCGTTTCCTCCGAGCTCGACCGCTTCGGTCATGGAGGCGATGGCCGCCATCCGGTCGCTCGCGGCCAGATGATCGCAGCCCTGCTTGAAGCAGGCGTTCGCCTTCTCCTCGTCGATGACGCCTCCGCCGATGACGGTGTCGAGACCTTCGGACATCCGTGAATGCTCCTTGGTTGATCGGCTGTCGGTGGACGAACGAGCTTGACCACTCGTCCCGGACCGGGGTCCGAGCCGCGAATCGTAGATGGTAATGCTCCACCCGTTGCGGCTCAACCCGGCGGCTCGACGCCCTTCCCGGCACGAGGGAGGGGCTCCAGGCGGTCCTCGACCTGGTCCCTGACCGAGGCGGAGGGCTCGAGGGCGGGTGCGGAAGGGCCGAGAGGGGCGTGTCGCGCCGCATCGAGGCCGGCCCCTGCGAGCAGGTCGATCGACCGCCACCCGCCTCGTTCGAACCGGACCGCCATCACGACCCCGAACACCACGATGTACGAGGTGGCCGCGATCCACGGTCCCTCCGACGAGAGGCCGGGGGCCCAGGTCACGAGGACCCAGCCCAGTCCGACGAGCAGGGTCCAGCTCAGCACCGCCGTCGCGACCCCGGGCCAGACGGTGTCACCCGCCCCCCGGAGGGCGCCGGTGTAGACGATCCCCACCGCATCCATCGTCTGGAAGAGGGCCGCCCACACGAGCATCCCCGCCCCGATCGAGATGATCCGTCCGGCGAGGACGGGATCGGCGACCTCGTCGACGAACACGGAGACCAGCGAATCGCGGAACACGAGGAAGAAGACGGCGCAGATGGTCATGTAGCCGACGGCGAGGAACAGCGCCACTCGAGCCCTCCCCGCGGCCAGGTCGGGCCTCCCCGCGCCGATCCACTTGCCCACCAGCGACGTCGTGGCGACCGAGAAACCGACGGCGGGCATGAAGCTCAGGTGCATGTACCGGACGACCGCCCACCCTGCCGACATGTGCTCGGTGCCGAAGGAACCGATCAACACGGTGGTGAAGATCGTCCAGCAGGCCATCTCGTTGCCGAACTGCATGGCCGCCGGCCACCCGAGTCGAAGCAGGTCGCGGATCGCCCCGAGGTCGAGTCGCCACGCCTGCCGGCTCCCGGTCTGCCCGGCGATCTCGCGGCCGAGGAAGATCGAGAGGGGAATGGCGACCTCGACGAGCGTTCCGATGATCGTGCCGATGGCGGCGCCCGCGAGCCCCATCGCCGGAACGCCCGGGACGCCGGGAATCCCCCAGGCGGGAATGCCATCCTCGCCGAAGACCAGGATGTAGTTGGCGAGCACGTTGACGACGTTCGCGGTCAGTGCCGCGATCGTGATCACCCGCGGCCTCTGGTATCCGAAGAACCAGTGGCTCATGGCCTTCCCGGTCAGCAGGACGACCCCCCCCGCCAGCAGGATCCCCGCGTACCCGGCCTCCATGCGGACGAGATCGGGGTCGTGACCGGCCAGGGTGAAGAGGGTCGGGAGGAACAACGCCCATGGCAGCAGGAGGAAGGCCCACGAGAGCACCGCCAGCCAGATGCCGGCCCACCCGTACCGGGCGGTCTCGCGCCCCCGCCCCGCACCCACGTTCTGGGCCACGAAGGTGTTCACCACGGTGAGCACGCCGAAGACCAGCGACACGGGCAGGAACGACCAGATGCCTCCGTTGCCCTGGGCCGCGAACTCGTCCGGACCGAGCCGGGCGACCATGAGGGCGTCGACGAATCCCATCACGGTGTAGCTGGTCATCGATACCACGGTCGGCCAGGCCTGGGCCCAGACTTCGCGCACCGGACCGACTCCGTCGCCGACTGGAGCGTTCGTTCGATCGTGGGGTTCCGCGGACATCGTGGCGAGGATAGACGCGACCGTGGAGATCGGGGCGGATCGGTCAGGTCGAGCTCACCCGCCCGAATCGCTCGGCTCGGTCGATCATCCGGAGGCCGATGGCCTCATCGAGGTGATGACGTTGGACGGCGACCTCGCCCTCGAGGTCCGCGATCGTCCGCGCGAGCCTGCGGATCCGCTCGAAGGCCCTGGCACTGAGCTCGAGGTCCGCCACGGCCCGGACGAGATGACGACGATCCCGCCGAGCGAGGTCGGTGACGTCGTCCAACGTGGATCCGGAGAGCTCTGCGTTCACGGTCCCCTGCCGGGCGAGCGCCGTCCCACGAGCCCTCGAGACGGCCGATCTCGAGGCCTCGTGATCGCGGACCGACGTCGGTTCGTCGAGGAACCGCTCGATCGGAGTCGGTTCGAGTTCGACCTGGAGGTCGAATCGATCCAGCATCGGCCCGCCGAGGCGGTCGAGTCCGATCGACGCCGAGCCACGCCGGCCTCGTCGAGACCGATCGGGGTTCATGGTGGCCACCACGATGCCCGAGGCCGGCATGGTCACCGCACCGGCCGCCCTGGCGATGGTGACCCGACCGTCCTCGAGGGGCTCGCGCAAGGCATCGATCGCCGCTCGCGAGAATTCGGCCACCTCGTCCAGCAGGAGGACGCCTCGATGCGCCAGGGACACCTCCCCGGGCCGTGGATGGGTCCCACCGCCCACGAGGGCGACCGCACTGCTGGTGTGGTGCGGCGACCGGAAGGGCGGGATGGCGAGATCCGTGGCGGAGCACCGGAACCCGACCGCCGAACGGATCATGGCGACCTCGATCGCCTCGGCCTCCGTGAGGGAGGGGAGCAGGGCGCGGAGCGACCGCGCGAGAAGCGTCTTTCCGCAACCCGGGGGGCCGGAGAGAAGGAGGTTGTGACCACCGGCGGCAGCGACTTCGATCGCCCGGACCGCATGGGACTGTCCGACCACGATCGGAGGCGCGTCCGAGGACCGCCGGGATTCATCCTCCGGGTCGCGCGGCGTTTCAGGAACGGCCTGCGGATGCTCGCGCCGCGCGAGGAAGTCGAGGACCTCGCGCAGGTCACGGGCCCCGAAAACCTCGATCCCCGGAACGAGCGACACTTCGCGTGCCGCCTCGATGGGAACGACGACACCGGTCGCGCCCCGACGTCGAGCAAGCACCGCGAGCGCGATGAGTCCACGCACCGGCCGGATCGTTCCGTCGAGCGCGAGTTCCCCTCCCATGAACCAGTTCGAGAGGATTCGGCCGCCGTCCGCCGGATCCGGCACGAGGCCGGCGCAGGCAAGGGTGGCCACCGCGATGGGCAGGTCGTAGACCGGCCCCTCCTTCCGGAGGTCCGCCGGGGCCAGGTTCACGGTCAGCCGACTCCGAGGCCAGTCGAGACCCGAGTTCCGGACCGCCGTCCGGACCCGCTCGGCGGACTCGCGAACCGCGGCGTCGGGGAGTCCGACGATGCCCATCGTGGGCAGGCCGTGAGGCGAGAGATCCACCTCGACGCTGCACACTTCGGCGTCGGCACCGACCAACACGAAGCTCGAGGTCGCCCTGATCACGTCGCGAGGCTAGTCGCGTCGGAGGATCGCTCGGGAAAGCGTGGCGAAAGTCCCGTGGATTCAGCGAGGCCGCTCGAAGCCGCTCGGCTTTCCGTCGTCGTACGCCCACTCCGTGACGTAGATGTACTGCACACCCCACGCGCAGGCACGCTCGTGCGTCGGGTAGAGCACGTCAAGTCGGTTGCCCTTGATCGCACCACCCCGGTCCAGCACCGGAACGATCTGGCCGTCCGCGTACCCGGGGATGCTCACGAGCGATCCGAAACGGAACCATCGCTTGTCGGCGGCGACCATGTGGCCGCCATTGGTCTCGACCGAGTACCCGCTGGCGGTGATGCCGTCCGCATGGCGCCCGCACGACCGTTCGTCGGGGCTGTACGCGGTGACCCGCATGCGCAGGGTTCGGATCGGGACCACCGGTCGTCCATCGAAGTGGCGGCCGCTCACCATCGAGACGCGGGGTGCCGTCGAGGAGACGGTGGACTCCAGGATCATCGACGCGGCCCCCGACGCGGCGACGCGCTGCAGGGACGAGTGAGCGCCGGCCACCGAGGCGAGCATCAGCGCACCGACGACGGCGAACACGACCGCGGGATTCCTCGACTCGATCGACATCGATCTGGACTCCGGGCCCGGGACGATCCCGGGCGGACACCGGCCATGGGGAGAACACCTCCCCCTCGAGACCGGAGCCTCACCATGCCGCAGTCTCTCCGACCGTCCAGCGGTCTTCCAATCGAGGGGCCCGGTCGCACGTTCCCGGACCCTCACAGGTCCACCCGGCCCCAGATTCCCGGACCCCCCTCCCGAACGCCGTACACTCCGCGCCATGCCCTTCCTCGACGTACTGGTGTTCCTGACGATCGGCGTCTTCGCGGGAGCCGTCGGCGGCCTCCTGGGCATCGGGGGTTCGACGGTGTTCATCCCGGCGGCGACGCTGGTCTTCGGGGAGGACCAGCAGGTCTACCAGGCGTCGGCCATGGTGCTCAACGCGTTCGTCGCGACGACCGCGACCATCAAGCACGCCCGCAACGGCCTCCTTCGAAGATCGGTGCTCGTCCCGACGGGCGTGGCTGCCGCGATCCTGGTCGTCGTCGGCGTCGCCCTGAGCAACCGACTCGATGGCGGCACCCTTGCGAAGCTCTTCGGCATCCTCCTCCTGCTGATCGCCGTGAACGAGGTCCGGCTCCTCGCGAGGACCCGGCGGGCCGGGAACGACGAGGCGACCGCCGAACCTCCCGCGACCACCGGGTCCTCGGCCGTGCTGGGCGGAATCGGGGGTTCGATGGGCCTGGTGGGCGGACTGCTCGGCATCGGAGGCGGAACGATCGGCGTTCCACTCCTCAAGGTCGTCGGTCGCCTCCCCCTCCGACTCGCGATCGCCAATGCGGCGGCGGTCACGATTCCACTGGCGATCGTCGGCGCGATCTACAAGAACGCCTCCCTGCCCGATCTCCCTGGCCAGGGAACCCGGGCCCTCGTGCACGCCGCGACCATCGCCGCCGTGATCGTGCCCGGCGCCGTCCTTGGAAGCTGGCTCGGGGCGAGCCTCGTCCGTCGGCTGCCGCTGACCGCGATCCGCATCGCGTTCCTCGGCCTGCTCCTCTTCGCGGGCACGCGCATGCTCGGGCTTCACTGAACGAACGGAGGTTCGCGGTGTCGGAAGGGGGCGGGCGTCAGCCGGCCGAGGGTCCGGCACAGGTCTCGCCGGCCGGAACCACCACCCCGAAGACGTCGAAGGGCGCGGTGTCGCCGGTCGACGTCATCGCCTCGAGGGGCGCGTAGAGCATGCCGCTGAAATCGGGATCCGGCGTCACCCGCACCAGGGCGTAGGTGATGATCCCGTCCGCGGTCTCCTCGTTCCGCGTGCCGATGAGGTCCGCGCGAACATCCGGATGGGCGGAGATCACGGTCGACAGGGGCCGGGCGAGGGACTTGAACGGGATCTCGATGTCCGCGGTCTCGCCCGCGGTGATCCGCCCCAGCGGGAATCGATAGCCGCCCGACATCCGCATGTTGGAGTTGATGGTCGGCAGCGTCGACTCGTGACGAAGGTAGATGTCGACGATCGGGGCGTCCGGGTGATCGGTCTCGATGACGAGGTACCGGGGATACGGCTCGGCGATCATGTCGAGGTCGTAGGCGAGCACGTACTTGGATCGGGGTGCGTCGGCGGCCGGATCGAATCCGAGGAACGTCGGCGTCGCCCCGTGGAACCCGCAGATGCTGAACGGCGAGCCGTCGATCGACTCGACCACGACCCGCCCCTTGCGATTCTGGCCCCGCACGGCGTTGATCAGGGACGGCACGGGTCGGACGGGCAACGAGATCTCGGCCTTGAGCTCGACGACCTTGACGACCGGATACCCGTCGACGAGGAGCTTGATCTGCGCCGTCTTCGGACCGATGTTCGGGGATTCGTCCAGCACAGCCCTGAGTTCGGTGCTCTCTCCGGGGGCGATCGTGGTCCCCGCGATGTCGTCGAGCGTGGTGCACTTGCAGGAGGGCTCGGCCGCCAGGATCAGGAGCGGTTCCGTCCCCCGGTTGATCAACATGACCGCTCCCTCGGCCGCGGTGTTCGGAGGCACGACGCCGAGGTCGAGCACCGGCGGATCGAGGGCCAGGGGGGGCTCCTCGGTCATGCTGGGCGAGACGACCGGCGACGCCGCCGCGGACTGGACGGTCCGGGGGGCGCTTCCACCCTTGGGCTTGGCCGCAGGGGCCGCCGCCGTGGCCGGCTCCGCCGAGCCCCCTTCCTCCCCTGATCCACCGCCTCCACATCCCACGAGGGTCAGCCCGAGCACGAGGGCGGGAAGGGTCAGGAATCGGCCGAGCGGTCGTTCGATGGGCATCGTGAGGGGTTCCAGGGGGCCTGAGGCCGTGAATCACGGGGTCGAAAGCGGGTTCCGGAGTCTAGCAGCCGTCGACGCCCCCCAACCCCCCTTTGGAACGGTCGCATGGCTTCGACCAGCAAGCCCGAAAATCTCGCGATTCTCACCCTGTCAGGTTTGCCTTCGCTCGATCCTCGGGCATCTTGTTGGTGGACTCGGGCGAATCGACGCCTCCAAGGGAGCTTCCCGGCTCTCGGCTCGATCTCCGACCTCCCGGTGGACACCCGGCTGCGCGCCGACCGTTCACCGCCTACCGAGCCCTTTTCCCTCCCTCCGCCCCCGGCTCCGGCCGGGGGTCTTTTTTCATGCGTTCGTGTCGCCCCGGGTGCGGACGGCAGGTCTCGACGGGCCCCATCGCCCCGACCCCGGCCCGGGATCCATCGCGTCGTCGCCACGGCGGCGTCGCTCGAGGAAGCCATCACCTCGATCACGGTCGAACGAACCGCCTTCGAGTTCCTCGCCGGAAGTCCGTCGACCGACGTTGCCACGCACCGTCGTCGATGTCGACGGTGACCCCGTGGTCGACGCGGCCGATCTCGGACTCCTCTTCAGTCGGTTCCCCGGGCGAGTGGACCCTCGGAACGACCGGCGACCGCCTTGGCTCGCATCGCCGCTTCGCGAGCTCGATCCACGCGGGCATTAGGGCGATTCCCATCGCCATCGCTGTCACACCCGAAGACGGCCCTGCTAGGCTCAATGGGGCGGCTGATCCGCTCCGAGGACCAGACGATGGACGACCGCGTCAACGAGATCATGAACCGCCTCCGCAAGGAGAGTCCGACCGATCCGAAGGCGTTCGCGGAGGCCGCCTGCGAAGGTGATGCCGAACTGCTCGATCGCGTTCTCGACGCGCTCGGGACCAACGACGGCACGATCGAGGTCCCGGATGCCCGACCTCCCGTCGCACCGGCGGAAGAGGCCACCGTGGAGGTTCGGCGCACCGGATCGAGGTCCTCGGCCGACTCGGGCGAGATCCCGGAGTCGGGCGGCCGGACAGGGAGCCCGACCTCGCGCCTTCGACGACCCGATCGGATCGGCCACTTCCAGATCGAGAGCCAGGTCCCGATCGGTCGCGGCGGCTTCGGCGAGGTCTGGGAGGCCTTCCGCGTCGAGGGTGGATTCCGCCAGCGGGTCGCGGTCAAGATCATCTCCCGGGCGGTACCCGACGAGAAGGTCGTCCGGCGCTTCGAACTCGAACGCCAGGTGCTCGCGTCCCTCGACCATCCGGCCATCGCCCGCCTCATCGACGGCGGGGAGATGGACGACGGCCGCCCGTGGCTGGCGATGGAGTTCGTCGATGGCGTGGCCGTGACGAAGTACTGCGATCGCGAGCGGCTCTCGATCGATGAACGCGTCCGCCTGTTCCTCAAGATCGCGATGGCGGTCCAGCACGCCCACGAGAATCTCGTGGTGCACCGGGACATCAAGCCCGACAACGTCCTCGTCACCGACAAGGGCGACCCCAAGCTCCTCGACTTCGGGATCGCGAAGCTCGTGAACCCCGACCTCGGAGGCGACGGTGCCCGGGTCACCCAGGCGGGCGAGGGCGTCCTCACTCCCGACTACGCCGCCCCCGAGCAGTTCACCGGGCAGGGCATCGGCACCCGGGCGGACGTCTATTCGCTCGGGGTCCTGCTGTACGAGCTGCTCACCGGTCGACTCCCGTTCCAGGACGAGGACCGAAGCGGGTACGTGAACATCCGCACGGCGAAGCTCGAGAAGGAACCACCCCGACCGAGCGATGCCGTCTCGACCGCCTCGATCGACCAGGAGGCCGCCGAGCGGATCTCCCGCGCCCGGGACACCGGGCTCGAGCGCATCAAGCGACGCCTCGACGGCGACCTGGACGTGATCATCCTGAAGGCCTTGAGACGCGAGCCCTCCCGGCGATACGCGTCGCCCCGGGACCTCGTCGCCGACCTCCAACGACACCTCGACGGCCTGCCGGTGGAGGCTCGCCCCGACTCCATCGGCTATCGAACCACGCGATTCGTCGCTCGACACCGCGCCGGCGTCGCCGTCACCGCGCTCGCCATCGTCGCCGTCGCCCTGACGGCATCGACCCTCGCCGCCTTCTCGGAGGCGAAGGCCTCCCGGGCCGAAGCGAACCTCGCCGCCGCGAACGCGGAGGCCGAGGCCGCTCGCGCCGAATCCGCCGAGACGATTCGACAGGCCTTCGCCGGCATCGAGCTGCTCTCGGCCGCCCGGGGCACGGAGTCGCTCGTCTCCTCCCTCGTCGAATCGAATCGACTGGACGATGCCGAGCGGATCGCGAAGGCGATGTCGGCTCGACTCGACACCGCCCTCGAGATCGCCCCGGACGAACCCGACCTTCTCGCCCGGAAGCTCGTGCTCGATCTCGAACGAGCGAGGCTCCGGGCCCAACGCCGGAATCCATCACTCGGCGACGTCGAGGATGCCGACCGTCGAAGGACGGCGGTCAGGCGCGACCTCGACACCGCGCTGGCCGCCCATCCGGAACACCCCGACCTCCTGTTCCTCGCCGCCATGCTCGAGATCGAGGATGCGGATGCGATCAGGGTCGTGCGAGGATCGTCGGACGAGACGTCGAGGCGGAAGCAGCAGCTGCTCGAAGCGGCCTTCGACCGGATCCGCGACGCGGAGGCCGCGTCGGGATCGACGTTCCCCCGCCAGCGTGCGATCATCGGAACGACGCTCGGCGACGTCCTCAGCAAGCGGGGCGAACGGGCCCTTGCGCTCGAGGCGTACGAGGCATCGCACGAGAGCCACCGGGAACGCGGGGCGGACGCCATCCGCGACCTGGCGATCCTCGAGACGCGGCTCGCTTCGACGCACAAGGCGCTCGGGAACCACGAGAAGGCGCTGGAGCTCCATCGAACGTCGCTGGAACGACGGGAGCAGCTCGCCGAGGCCGCCGACGGGACCGAATCGGCTCGTGCCCGACGGGATCTCGCGAACGGTCACCTCTACCTGTCGGAGGCCCTCGGAAGCGGCGCCCCCGCCAGCGCGCGAAGGCACCTCGAGCGGTACCTGCAACTGACCTTCGAAGTCGCGTGGCTCGATCCCCTCGATCGGCGCGGCGCCGTCTCCGATCTCGAGAAGGCGATGGCCCGCGCCTCGCGGTTGACGAGCCTGAGCGATGGTGACGTCCGCCCGTTCGCGATCGTGATCGCCCGATTCCGGGACGTGATCGTCGCTCCACGTCTCGAGACGCTGCCCAGCAACGACTCCCGGCGACTCGCGGTCCGGGCCGATCGCTACCTCTCGGAGGCTGCGATGCATTTCGCGTCCCGGGCGAGGGAGGCCGGCGAGACGGACGAGGCCCTCCGCCAGGACCGGGAGGCGACGCGACGGCTCGACTCCGCGATCGAGATCGGCCGGGTCCTCGTCGAGGTGGACGGCAGCCAGCCGGAAGTGGTCGCGGAAGTGGGGCTCTGCCTGGCCTACCGCGCCGACCTGGGCGCGGTTCGGGGTGCCGTCGATCCCTCGCAGGTGGAACGATGGATCGCGGAGGCGACCGATCTCGGCTCACTCGCTCGCGAGTCCGCGACCGAGGGGCCGATCCAGCGGAAGCTGGATCGTCAGCTGTCCCGGCTCTCGGGCTCCGACGCCTCGGACTGATCGGCGGCCAGTTCCGGGACCGCACGCTTGAGGGCGGCCTTCGCGATCGCGGCGATGACCGAGACCGCGACGACGAGGATGACGACGCCCACGATCGGGACGACGGGCCCCCGCTGCCTGACGACGTCCACGAGATCGCGGGATCCGTCGGCCACCGCGGCCGCGGCGATCCCGACCGCGAGCGCCGTCCTCGGAAGCATCCCGATGGCCGTCCCCGCGAGCACCACACCGAGCCGCGTGCCCGAACCACCGAGCACGAGGTTGGTCAACGCGAAGGGAGTGTTCGGACTGAGCCGGAGGAGCGCGACGAGCCCGATGCTCCGGAGCGTCCCGGACCGGACCAGCGCGTCCCGCACCGCCACGACCTGCTTCCGCTTCCGGATGACCGATTCGACTCGATCGCCGGAGACCAGGCGCGAGAGTCCGTGTCCCAGGGCCGCGCCGACGAGGATCCCGGCCATGGCTCCGATCGTCCCCCCGACGAGTCCGAACGCCCATCCGCCGAGGATCGCCTGCGCGTACGTGGGAAGAAGGCCACATCCGGCGGTGAGGCCGAAGAGGACCGCGTACAGGGCGATCGACGCGGCGATCCCCTGGGAGCCGGCCACGCTCCCGTAGAAGTCGGAGAGATCCCCGAGCCGGGCCAGGAGCAGGAATCCGAGCCCGGCGGGAACGAACACCCAGGCCCCGGCGAGGATCCCGAGCCCCAGCAGGTTCCGCTTCTCCTCGGAGGAGAGCGGCGCGAGTCTCTCGGACTCGGGCTTGGTCTCTGGGACATCGGTCATGGGAGGGACTCGATTCGATGAATCGGGGTCGACGACTCAGGGACGGTCGGCATCGAGCAGGTCGCTCAACGTCTCGTCGGCCTGCCTGGACGGCTCGACCACGTTGCTCTCGGCCGGGGACGTGGTGTCCTCCGTCGAAGCCTCGGTCTCGACCCCGGCGACCTCGAGCACCGATCGCATGTCCGCGAAGAAGCGGTCGGACTCCCGCCACAGGTGCGCCGGCACCGCCGCCTGCCGCGCGCCGAAGCGGATGGTCGGGGGATCCGTGTGGAGGAACTGGACCTGGAATCGCCAGTCCTCCTCCTGCCGAACGGGGTTGGTCCCCGGGCGAACGAGGTCTCGCCGGAGGATCCGGTAGATCTCGATGCGACCGGCAGGTCGATCGGTCATGACCTCGTTCTCGAAGACGTGCCAGTCGTCGTACTCGGGGTTCTCCGCCACCGTGACCATCGCGTTCCAGACCTCGGGATCCGAGTGGCCGGGGAAGGTCGCGGTCCGGCTGCTGCACCCCCCCAGCAACACGAGAGCGAGGGCTGCGAGCGGGACGAGGGCGGGAGGACGAAGTCGCATGGCACGGGCTTCCGGTTGATTCGGCCGATGGAGCGGTGCGGGGTCGGGGCCTTCCGACCCTGATCTATCGACCGTCGGACGGCAGGAACTTGATGTCGAGGGGGTTCAGCCGTAGGCCTCTTCGGGGATCTCGGCGTTGTGATAGACCTTCTGCACGTCGTCCTGGTCCTCGAGCGTGTCGATCAGCCGGAGGATCTTCCGCCCGCCTTCGACGTCGAGTTCGACCGTCGTGGAGGGCGTGAACGTGACCTCGGCGGACTCGAACTCGAGGCCCGCGCCGGCCAGCGCCTCCTTGACGTCGAGGAACTCGGTGGGCTCGGTGGTGATCTGCACGAACCCCTCCCCGCTCGCCACGTCCTTCGCACCCGCTTCGAGCGCGGGCTCCAGGACGTCGTCCTCCGAGTGCTTCGCCGCATCGAGGATCAGCATCCCCTCCTGCGTGAAGCCGAAGGCCACGGAGTTCGGGGTGCCGAGATTGCCGCCCGCCTTGTCGAAGATCGAACGGATCTCCGGCGCGGTCTTGTTCGCGTTCGACTGGAGACAGTCCGCGATGATCGCGACCCCTCCCGGTCCGTATCCCTCGTAGCGGGCGGGCTCGTAGGTCTCCCCGTCGATCTCGCCGGTGCCCTTCTTGATCGCCTTCTCGATCGTGTCCTTGGGCATGTTCGCGGCCTTCGCATCGTCGATGGCGTAGCGAAGGGTCGTGTTGAACTTGGGATCGCCGCCGCCCTGTCGGGCCGCGACGATGATCGCGCGACTGCAGTTGCTCCAGATCTTGCTTCGCTTCTTGTCGACCGCAGCCTTGCGATGCTTGATGTTCGCCCACTTGCTGTGACCTGCCACGAGACTCTCCTGGACATCCTGGAACGGGTTCGGTGCCCGTCGATCCGGCGGCCACCGGCGCGACGTGGTTCCTACGAGGATAGTGCCTCAATCGGGCTCCGGCGTCCGTCGGCCACCGGACCGGAGTTCGGCGATCGTGGGCGACAACGGCGGATCCTCCCCCGCGGCCAGGGCCTCGAGTCGACGCCGGGCCGCCGTTCTCCAACGGCCCTCGATCCTCTCGGCGATCTCCGCCGAGGGCACGAGGATCCCGCCCCAGGAGTCCCGCTGGTAACCGTCGAAGATCTCCGACCGCTGATCCGCGACCGGCTCCGCCGATCCGCCGACGATCGCGTTCCAGGCATCGACCGCCTCGGTCTGCCGCCCGGCGCGCCACGATGCGTCGCCGAGGTGGAGAAGCACCTCCGACGAAAGGGTCCGGCCCTCGGCCGTCCGCCCCCGCACCGATCGGGTCAGGAGGGACAGCGCATGTTCCGGGTCCTCGGGATCGAAACGCCCCTGGGCGTACCGCAGCCATCCGAGCGAGTCCAGCGTGCTGGTGCTCTCCGGGTCGATGGCGAGCGACGCCTCGAGCATCTCCTCCGCCTCCTCGAATCGTCCGAGTTCGAGAAGCGCGTAGCCCAGGTTGTTGAGGGCGACGGCATCGCGGGGATCCCGATCGACGGCCTCCTCGAGGATCCGGACCGCCACGTCCTCCGCCCCGACCAGCGAGACGTCTCCCGCGATCTCGACGAACGGGGGCGCGAGTCCGATCGTCGATCCGCCGTCGACCTCCCATGCCGCGTGCAGGTCCCACCCGTGTCGGTCGGCCGCCTCGAGGAGTGCCACGACCTCTCCGGGGGAGCTCCCGGCCACGGCGGCCGACACGACGAAAGCGCGCACGACGGTCGCGTCGGCCGTCGCCGGGTCGAGTCCCCGAACGCCATGACGCAGGACCTCGGCGAGATCGAACACCTCGAGATCGCCTCGCTCGAACGCCGCGAACGCCTCCTCCCGCCAGTCGGGCTGGCCGAGGAGCGTGGACTCGATCGGCGCGGAATCCTCGAGGAGGGGCCGAGCCGCCTCCCCACCCAGTGCCTGCACGAGCGCGACCACGAAGCCCGGTTCGAGTCCCTTCCCCGAAGGAGCGCCCGACGCCTGGATTCCCAGCAGGAACTCCCGTCCTCCCTCTTCGGCAAGTCCTCCGGCGAGCCGGACGGCACGACGACGCATCCCGTCGGGAAGCTCCGCCTCGGCCAGCCGGGCGAAGAGGCTGCGGGCCTCGTCACCGTCGGCGGGACCAGGCGATGAAAGCTCGAGGAGCTCGAGCCGACGCAGGTCCTTCGATGCCCCCTCGGGCAGTCGTTCGATGCGGTCCCGTACGAGCCTCGCCCACTCGGACCGTGACTCGGGAATCTCGGCCAGCACGAGTTCGAGATGCCGTCGCGTCAGCCCGTCCGGACGACGGTCGAGACGATCCCGCAATTCGATCGCCGTGTTCCGAGGACCCTCGATCGCCCGCTCGAGGGCGAAGGAGGCATCTCGGAGGACCGGATCACCGGGGGATTCCGCCAGGCGTTCCGCCAGCCACATCCTCCCCTCGTCGACACGTCCGGAGGTTCGCCACGCCGCCAGCAACCGAGCCATGGCCGCCGATCGCCAGGCCGGATCGTCGAGGCTCGAGAGGAGGAGCGAGATCCCGAGATCGGCGTCGCCCATCGCGATCGCGCGGTCCGCGTCCTCGAATCGACGGAAGGTCGGATCGGTTTCCAGGATTCCACGAAGGCGTTCCGCTTCGAACCGATCCGCCGCCGTGGCCGAACGAACCAGCTCGAGCATGGTCTCGGGACCGCGTTGCCCGAGTCGCCATCCCGTCTCGAGGTCGGCGAGGGCCTCCTCCGACCGGCCGTCGAACCGCGACCGCACGAGCCCTCGGACCGCGAGCAGGCGGGGATCCGCCGGAAACGCGCGAAGGGCCTCCCGGGTCGCACCGAGCGCGGCCTCGGGCTCCCCGCTCGCGAGAAGCCCCTCGATCCGTTCGGCCGCGACCTCGGCATGACGCGGCTCGATCGAGAGGAGCGCGATGGGATCGCCATCGTCGATCGCCAGTCGCGCCCGCACGAGACCCGCGACGGGGTCCTCGTCGGCGACGCCGGCAAGCAGCCGCCGTGCCCGGGTCGTTTCCGCGAGGAGGCGAGCCACTTCGGCGCCGATGATCCGGAGATCCCGGGCATCCCCCGCCTCCTCGAGCATCTCGATCCGCTCGTCGAGGGCGTCGAGGAGCGACCTCGCTTCCCAGGGGCCCCGGAGCATTCGATCCGCGACGACATCCATCGTCCCGACCGTCGCTCCGATCCCGGCGGCTCGCCAGGCCGCTTCCGGCCCCTCCGGCCAACTCAGCTCGACCAGCGGACCCACGAAGGCCCGCTCCCCTCCTCGAACCAGCAGACGCTCGAAGGTCGACCTCGCAAGCTCCGGATCGAGGATCCCGAGCGCCTCGGCGACGTGTCGACGACTCGGGTCATCCTCCAGTCGCTCGACGAGGATCGGGGCCAGCGCTCCGAGATCCGCCTCGACCGCCAGCGCGGACCGAAGCAGGTCCCCCACCGCCGTGTCGGTCCGGTCGAGCGTGTCCAGGACGAGGACCTGCAGGCTGGCATCGCGGCCGAGAGCGAGCGCCGCCCACCCGAGCCGCTCGTGCCCGACCGGAGTCGAGGGATCGGTCGATTCCGCGAGTTGCCAGCATCGGGAGGCGTCGCCGACGTTTCCGTTGGTTGCCGCATCGTCCCCCGCCCTTCTCCAGAAACCGGCGACGAGCGCGGGTTGGGAAGCGGCGATGGAGCCGAGGTCCACGCGTGGGTCGGAGGCCATGGCGCGACGAAGCATGGAGGCCGTCGGGCCTCGGCCCACCTGCTCCAGCGTCAGTTCGAGAAGCAGGGCCATCCGAGCCCGGTCGAGCGGCGACCCTGCGGTGCAGGTCGAGGCGGCCGCCACGGCGATCGCCTCGTCGACCATGCCTCGCTGGACCAGCTCATCCACGTGGCGGATCGCGAGGTCGGGGTCGGCCCATCCCCTGCGCACCATCTCCCGCCGGATCGCGAAACCGTCACCCCGCCTTCCGACGCCGTCGAGGGCTTCGGCGAACGCCGACCAGGCCGACCGTCCACCACCCCCTCGAACCGCCGACTCCAGCGGCCCCAGCGCCGCGGCCGGGTCACCCGAAGCCAGCGCCGTTCGCCCGGCGATGTAATCGCGGACGACCGGCCTTGGAACGCGACCGGAACTCCCGGAGGGATCCCCTGGCGGCCCCAATGGTGCCAGAGGTGCCGTCTGCTCGTCCACCAGGGACCTCGCGATCTCGATCGCCGCGTCCGGGCCGATCAGGCCCGTCGTCGCTGGATCGCTCGATTCTCGGGCCGTCCTCGACAGTCCGGGCGGGGCGGGGAGCTCCCGGGGTTCGAGCTC
>JAYZBK010000230.1:0-23983 GCA_036339295.1 Planctomycetota bacterium | reverse complement strand
CGCGGACAACCTCGACGTCGGGGCGAACATCCTCCTCGGACGCGAACCCCGACGCGGTCCCTTCCTCGATCGAGGAACGGCGGCTCGGCTGGCCCGGAACGCGCTCGCCGAGGTGGGGCTCGACGATCTCGAGCCCTCGAGGCCGGTCGCCGGACTCGGCATGGGAACGCGTCAACTCGTGGAGATCGCCAAGGCCATGGCGACGGACGCGCGGATGATCGTCATGGACGAGCCGACGTCGAGTCTCTCGGAGCGCGAGACGGACATCCTGCTTCGCACGGTCGAGCGTCTGCGCGAGCGGGGGACGAGCGTGGTGTTCATCTCGCATCGCCTCGAGGAGGTCCGTCGGATCTCCGATCGGGTCGAGGTCCTTCGGGACGGTCGTCACGTCGGGACCCTTCTCGGCGATCGGATCACCCGGTCCGGGATGGTCAGGCTCATGGTCGGGCGCGACCTCGAGGTCTCCCGACGGGGGCCGGTCGACGCCCCTCGAGCGGGGGGACTCTCGCTGCGAGGTGTCCGGACCGGCCGCTTCCCGGGAGAGGCGATCGACCTCGAGGTCGGCCGGGGGGAGATCGTCGCGCTGGCCGGGCTGGTCGGTGCCGGAAGGACCGAGCTCCTGCGGGCCGTCGTCGGGATCGATCGACGAATCGCGGGCGAGATCGCGATCGACGGCGAGCCGGTCGACGTTCGCCATCCCGCGGATGCGGCGGGTCGGGGCATGGCCCTGGTTCCGGAGGATCGGAAGGAGGACGGCCTCCTGCTGGAGGAATCGAACCTCGAGAACCTCGCGTTGGTGGAGATGGCGACCCGAGGGCCGTTCCGTTCCCGCCGTCGGGAACGAACCGGGGCGGACGATCTCGTCGGCCGCCTCGGGGTGCGACCTCGCCGGCTCTCCACCCCGACGGGCGGCCTGAGCGGCGGCAACCAGCAGAAGGTCGCGGTCGGACGGTGGCTTGCCTGCGAGCCCCGGGTCCTGCTCCTCGACGAGCCCACCCGTGGAGTCGACGTGGGGGCGAAGGCCGAGGTCCATGCCCTGCTGGCCGAGCTCGCGGCAGCCGGCGCGGCGGTCCTGGTGGCGAGCAGCGAGATGGAGGAGCTGCTCTCGATCGCCGACCGCGTGGTCGTGATGCACGATGGGCGGATCACGGGGACCATGCCCGGGCACGAGGCGACGGAAGCGGCGATCATGTCCCTGGCGACGGGAACCGTCGTCGCGGCACCAGTGGAAGTCGACCCATGAGCAAGGAAGGGCAGGCAACGCAGGCGGGGGACCCCGGCCGAAGGCTGGCCGGGCTCCTCTCCGGACCCGGGAAGGTCCTCGGCGTGGGTGGTCTCCTCGTGGCGACCTGCATCGCGACCGCATCGCTCACGCCGTACTTCCTCACGCCCATCAACATCGAGAACCTGCTTCGTCGAACGTCGCTCTTCGGCGTCATCTCGATCGGGGCGGCCTTCGTGATCATGGTCGGCGGCATCGATCTCTCGATCGGATCCGTGATCGCCCTGGTGGGCTGCCTGCTCCCGTGGCTCCTCGTCACCAACGGGGTCGATCCGTGGATCGCCGTCCCGTCGGTCCTGCTGCTGGGGCTCCTGATCGGCCTCTTCCACGGCTCGCTCGTCCGCGGGCTCCGACTCCAGCCGTTCATCGTCACGCTCTGCGGGCTGCTCCTCTACCGCGGCATCGCACGCGGCATCACGGCCGACCAGACGGTGGGATTCCAGAACGAGTTCAAGGGCCTTCGGTCGTTCGTACGGCACCGGTTCGAGGTCCCCGGCATCGAGCACCTCGGCATCCCCGGATTCGAGAGCTTCTCGATTCCCGCGACCTTCATCATCCTGCTGGTGGTCGCGATCGCCGCGATCGTCTTCCTCCGGACCACGGTGGCCGGCCGGCATCTCCTCGCGACCGGTCGGAACGAGTCCGCCGCGAGGCACGGCGGCATCCGGACCGGGAGGCTGACGATCCTGGCCTACATGGTCTGCGGCGGCCTCGCGGGTTTCGGGGGCATGCTCTTCATCCTCGACGTCGGCAGCGCCCAGCCGGCGGACTTCGGCAACTTCTACGAGCTGTACGCGATCGCCGCGGCCGTCCTCGGCGGCTGCAGCCTCCGCGGCGGCGAGGGCTCGATCATCGGGGTGATCATCGGGGCCGCGCTGATGCAGGTCCTCCAGAACGCGATCACGCTCATAGACTGGATTCCCGACACGATCCAGTACGCGGTGATCGGCGGGGTCATCCTCGCGGGCGCCATGGCGGACGAGGTCGTCCGTCGAACCGTGGGTCGGAGGATCGGCAGCCTCTGAGTCACGCGTCGATCACCTGCCGGCATCCAGACGAATCACACCGGGATTCCAACCTTGCGAACACAGAAGATCATGGCCTGCCTCCTCGTCTCGATCGTCGGTCTCGCCGGTTGCTCGCGATCGCAGGTCGTCGACCGGTCCGATGGCGTCGTCCGGGGTCCCGACGGTGGGGAGATGAAGGTGAAGCGGATCAAGCTCGAGAACGGCAACGGCATGGAGGTCGAGATCGTGGAGTTCGGCGCCACCATCACGAGGGTGGTGGTTCCCGATCGGTCGGGACGGCCGGTCGACGTGGTGCTCGGGTTCGACACGGTCGAGGAGTATCCCGAGAAGAGCCAGTACTTCGGGTGCACGGTCGGTCGCGTGGGCAACCGCATCGCCGGCGGGTCGTTCACGCTCGACGGGGAGACCCACCAGCTGGCGACCAACAACGGCGACAACCACCTCCATGGCGGCGACGTCGGGTTCGACAAGCAGCTCTGGCACTCCGATCCGGTGATGACCGAGAAGGGGCCGGGTTGCCGATTCACCCTGCGAAGTCCCGACGGCGACGAGGGCTATCCCGGGACGGTCGAGGCGGAGGTCACCTACATCCTGACCGCCGACGACGAGCTGATCGTCGAGATGGGCGCGGCCACCGACGCCGCGACGCCCGTCAATCTCGTCCATCACACCTACTGGAACCTCGGCGGCCACGACTCCGGTCCGATCCTCGACGAGATCCTGCGGATCGACGCGAGCCGGTACACGCCGGTCGACGAGGGCTTCATTCCCACCGGCGAGCTGGCATCGGTCGAGGGCACGGCCGTGGACTTCCGGTCCCCGAAGCCGATCGGCCGCGACATCGGCGCGTTCCCGGGCGGCGAGAATGATCCGGGCGGCTACGACCACAACCTCTGCCTCGACGGCGAGGCGGGCACGATGCGGGAGGTCGCTCGCCTCCACGACCCGGTCACCGGCATCACGATGACGATCGAGACCGACCAGCCGGGCATCCAGTTCTACACCGGCAACTTCCTGAACGGGATGGTCGGCAAGGGCGGGGCGGTCTACGAGAAGTTCGGAGGGCTCTGCCTCGAGACGCAGGCGTATCCCGACTCGATCAACCACCAGGGCGAGGACGGGTGGCCCGACGTCGTCCTCAGGCCGGGCGAGCGCTACCGTCATCGCATGGTCCATCGCTTCACGACCGACTGACCGACCTCGCGGGCGAGCCACCGGCCGCTTCGGCTAGGCTGCGCGGCAGGGCCGGTCGTCGGCCCCCGGACCACGCCTGGAGACCGCCATGCGACTGATCCTCGCCTCCATCGTCGGGACCGTCATCGTGTTCGCCTGGGGCGGGCTCTCCTGGATGGTCATGGACCTCTGGAGCGAGGATCTGCGCGAACTCCCCAACGCGGACGCCCTCATGCCGGCGATCAAGGCGAACGTCGGGGCGACCGGCGCGTACGCGTTCCCCCCGATGGTCGAAGCCGAGGGCGTCTCCCCGGAGGAGGCCCGCCAGGCGTGGACGGAGCAGTGCGCCGAAGGCCCGGTGGGCATCCTCCTCGTGAGGCCCGATGGAGCGGACACGGCGAGCCCGTCGATGTTCATCGTCGGGATCCTCCTCGAGTTCGCGGGGGCCATGCTCCTCGCCGTCGTGCTCGCGACCGCGGCCCGGGCGGGTCACGGTCCCGCGGGTCGCATGGCCATCGGCATCGCGATCGTGGGGTTCGCGGTCATCGCCGGTGTCCTCGTCCCCAGCAACTTCATGATGAACCCCGCCGGCTGGGTCCGGGCGATGGCGGGCGACCTCGCCATCGGATGGGGTCTCGCCGTCGTCGCCATCTCGATCATCGTCAAGGCGCCGCGAACCGGCGGACGCCTGGGCCGAAGCTGATTCCCGAGCCGCCTCCGCGAGCGGCGCCGAACACCGAACGAATCCATGAGCAAGACGAGCCGATTCCAGGGCCCCAAGGGCACACGAGACTTCTTCCCCGAGGAGATGTCGGTGCGCCGACACATCGAGGCCGCGTGGCGCGACGCCTCGATCGTCCACGGCTTCGAGGAGATCGAGGGACCGACCTTCGAACACCTCGGGCTCTACACGGTGAAGAGCGGCGAGGGCATCGTGAGCGAGCTCTTCTCCTTCCGTCGGGACGGCGGGAAGGACGACTACGCCCTGCGGCCCGAGTTCACCCCCACCCTCGCCCGGATGGTCGCCGCCCGCGGCGGCGGGCTTCCGCGACCGGTCAAGTGGTTCGCGATCCCGAGCCACTTCCGGGCCGAGCGCCCCCAGCGAGGGCGGCTTCGCGAGTTCGTGCAGTGGAACGTCGACATGCTGGGGCTGGACACGCCTTCGGCCGATGCCGAGGTCCTCGCCACGGGCCTCGCGGCGCTCGAGCGACTCGGGATCGACCCGTCGGTGGCGACCGCGAGGCTGAGCCATCGCGACGCGGTCGCCCTCGGCCTCGAGGCCCTCGGCGTCCCGCGCGAGTCGATGACCATGGCGTTCGAGCTCCTCGACCGGCGCGACAAGATGCCGCCCGAGGCGTTCGCGGAGAAGGCGTCGGCCCTCGGTCTCGACGGGGAATCGCTGGAGTCGTTCGACCGACTGGCACGGACCCGTTGTCCGATCGACGGCGATCTCGCCGATCTCGCGAAGGCCTCCGGGGTTCCGACGTCGGCCTTCGAGCCGCTGGAGGGACTCCGCGATGCGCTGGTCGACGCCGGCGTGGCGCCGTGGTGCCGATGGGACCTGGGGATCGTGCGCGGCCTCGCCTACTACACCGGCTCGGTGTTCGAGATCCACGAGAACGGCGGGGGGGAGCGGGCGATCGCGGGTGGCGGTCGGTACGACGGCCTCGTCGAGCTGATGGGGGGGCCACCGACCTCCGCCGTCGGCTTCGGCATGGGCGACGTCGTGCTCGGGCTCGTGCTCGGTGATCGAGGCCTGCTCGAGGGGATCCGCCCGCAGCCACCGCGGGTCTTCATCGTCAGCGCCGTCGACGACGCCGATCGTCCGGCGGAACGGCTGCTGGCCGAATGCCGTCGCGCCGGCATCCATGCCCGCAGGAGCTACAAGACGACGCGGAACGTCGGCAAGCTCCTCGGGGAGGCGTCGAAGTCGGGAGCCTCGCAGGCGGTCATCCTCGGCGCCGAACTCGCCGATGGCGAGGTGCAGCTGAAGGATCTCCGGTCGGGGGCGCAGGAGGCAGCGCCACTGGCCGGACTCGTCGATCGCCTGCGGAACGACGGGGGGACCTCTTGACCCCGGCGCCCCGCACCGAATTGGTCGTGGTCACCTCGGTCGAACGGGAGGCCGCCCCCTTCCGGCGTCGAGGCATTCCCGTCGTCGTGGCCGGCGTCGGTCGCGTCAACGCGGCGGTGGCGACCGCGGTCGCACTCGGCTCGCGCCCGATGCCCGGCGTGGTCGTGAATGCAGGCATCGCCGGCGCCCTGCCGGTCGTCGGCGGGGAGCCGCTCCCCAACGGCACCGTCGTCGTCGGCACGAGATCGATCTACATGGAGGAGGGCCTGCTCTCGGACGACGGCTTCGTTCCGGTGGCGGACCTCGGCTTCCCCCTCGCGACGTTCGCGGAGGGGAACGCGATCCCCGCCGATCCCCACGCACTCGAGCTGGTTCGGGAGCGACTCCCCGACGCCCGCTTCGGTCCGATCGCCACCGTCGCGACCTGCTCCGGGACCGACGCCCTGGCGGAGGAGGTCGTCGGACGGACCGGTGCGATCGCGGAGGCGATGGAGGGCGCGGCCGTGCTTCATGCGGCCCGACTCCTCGGGGTGGCGTCGATCGAGATCCGGGTGGTCTCGAACCGCTGCGGACGACGTGATCGGCAGGCCTGGGACCTCGAACGGGCGTTCGCCGGTCTCGACGAGGTCGCGGCGGCCCTCTCCTCGGCCTGAGCCAACGTCCGAGTCGTCCGTCGGGGCGATGCCGTTACCGGTCCCGCCCGCACGATCCCCCCCGAGGTGGGTGGATTTCCGCGAAGCCCCCCGCTCACGCCCCAAACCACTCAACCGACCCTCCTCTCCAGTCGATCCGACGGTGTGGACCCGGTGTTTCCGGGCCCGCCGGAGCTCGGAGATCGTCGCATGCCGTTTGGTCGCCTGTTGAACAAGAGCGTCTCGCCCATCGTGGCGGACTTCGGTGCGTCCTCGGTCAAGCTCCTTCAGCTGACCGGTGGCGAGACGCCGGCGATCGTCTCGGCCCAGATGCTCGAGATCCCGGACGAGGCCCGTGGCAACACGGAACGTCGGTTCGCCTTCCTCGAGGGCGAGCTGTCGGCCGTCCTCAAGCAGGGCGGGTTCCACGGACGTCGCATCATCATCTCGCCCGCAAGCTCGCACTTCATGGTCCAGCAGACCCGGGTGGATCCCGATGGCCCGCTCTCGCCGGACGACCAGGTCCGGGCCGAGGTCGCCGGACGAATCGGCTGCGCCCCTCGATCGGTCGTGGCCCGTTCGTTCGCGGTTCCCGGGAGCGATCGGGAGCGCGTCGCCCTCGCGATCGCCCGCGACGAGGTGATGCGGCACGTCGACCTGGTCAAGCGATGTCGCTTCGACGTCGTCGGTGTCCAGCCCGACCACGTCCCGCTCCTGCGGGCCTTCGACCATCTCCACCGCCGAGACGAGGATCGCCACGTCGTCACCATGTACGTGGACACCGGCTGGGGCGCGGTGAAGGTCGCGGTCGCCCGAGGGACCGAGATGGTCTTCGCCCGGATCATCCACATCGGCGGCCGCCAGTTCGACGAGATCGCGGCGCGTTCGTGGGGATGCACGAACGCGGATGCGCGGAACCGTCGGATCGAGGAGGAGCGTCACGCGGTCGATCGACCGCGGGAGACCCCCGGAGCCCCGGTCGACGAGGTCGCGGAGATGTCGCCCATCATGCGGGCGGGCCTCGCGAAGGCCGAACGCGACGCCCGTCGCTCGATGCCCTGCGGCACGCCCGCGGTGGGCGTGGATCGACGGGTCGGCGAGGGCCACCCCTCGCTCTCGCCCGTCACCACCACCGGGCTCGAGTCCGACCTCGCGGAGGTGGACGATTCGATCGCGGACGAGCTCCTCATGTGCGGCCGCTACGCCCAGGCCGCGGTCGGCGGACCGATCGACCGGATGGTCATGGTCGGAGGCGAGTCGCACAGTCGTCGCTATGCGAGCCACCTCGCGCGACGGATGGGCGTGAAGTCGAGTGTCGGGGATCCGATCAGCAGGCTCCTCGCGGCCACCCCCGAGGGAGCCGGCGTGCTCGATCCCGCGGGGGAACACCCGGAATGGACCATCGCGTGCGGCCTGTGCGCCTGCGACGCCGAGGCTTGATGAAGGATTGACGCCGCAGGACGCGGTGGGAGGTCACATGCAGAGCGATCGGGAAAACGGTTCGGGCTTCCTCCCGGACGACTACGTGAAGGAACGGGCCACGCGACGGATCAACGTCGCGGCGGTCGTCCTCTTCGTGGTGGTCATGGGTGGGGTGGCCCTCGCCTACCTCGCGACCGACCGGACCTGGACGGACGTTCGCCGGGCGCAGGCGTCGGTCAACCAGCGATTCGAGGCCGCGGCCAACCAGCGGGCCGAGATGGACGCGTACGTCGATCGGGTGGAGAGGATCGTCGACAAGGCCCACATCGCGGTGGGACTCCTCGACACCGTGCCTCGATCGAACCTGCTCGCGGAGATCGTCAATCGCATGCCCGACAAGCTGAGCCTGTCGAGGTTCCAGATGTCGACGACCGAGCTCAAGCCGGTCCGCGAGAAGCCGGAGGCCGTCGGGACCCTCTCGACGAGGGGCCGCTCGGCGTCGAACGCCTCCGCGGACGAGCCGGCGCCCCGCCCGGAGCCCCGTCGCTGGGCGACCAGCATCGGACTCGAGGGCCTCGCGCCGAGCCTCGCGGAGATCTCGCTGTTCATCGACGCGCTCGTCGAGATGGACCTGTTCCGACGCGTTCGGCTCGACCACACCAAGGAGGTCGAGATCGACGAGCGAAGCATGCGGGAGTTCCGGGTGCTCTTCGAGCTCCGGCCCGATGCGGACATCCGGTCCCGGACCGGTTCGGACGTGATGGCCGCCGTCGGCGGGGAGGAGGACCGATGAAGCTCGGAATTCGTGAGTACGCCTTTCTCGCCGTTCTCGTCGCGGTGCCGGTCTCGGCCTGGTTCTTCGTCTTCCAGCCGAGGAACGAGGACATCGGCCAGGCCCGTCGCGAGATCGCGTCCATGCAGTCGACCCTCGCGCGGCTCGACACCCTGACCGGCGAGGTCGGGGACGTCCGCGAGCGGATCGACGAGGCGGAGATGCGGCTGGCCGACTTCGGTCGGATCATCCCGAACGCCGAGGAGGTCGAGGACCTGCTGGCCGAGATGCACCGCATCGCCGATCGGAACCGCCTCTCGATCGAGTCGATCAGGGCCCTCAAGCAGCAGACGGTCCAGGGATACCTCGAGATCCCGCACACGGTCTCGATCGAAGGCGACTTCGAGGGCATCTACGGGTTCCTGTCCGAGCTGGAGCGGCTGCCGCGACTCGTGCGGGTGCAGTCGCTGGAGATCGAACGGAACCTCGTCGAGTCCTCCCGATCGAGGGATGATCGTCCCTTCGGGACGCTCGACGCCGAACTGGTGCTGGTCGTCTACTGCGACGCCGGCGAGGAGGACGACGAATGACTGGCTACAGGACCGACGACACCCTGGACAACAGCGTGGACTCCTCGATCGACGACCCGATCGTCCGTGGAGGGTCCATCGACTTCTCCGTCGACGACGGTTTCGCCGGGGTCGTGGAGGACGAGTCGGGGCGGCGGATCGACGGCAGCACGATGATCTTCGCCGCCGTGGTCGTGGCCTCGGTGCTGGGGCTGTGGTCGATGCGGTTCCTCGGGAACACGAGCGGGGAATCGCCCTCGGTCGAGAGTCGCCTCGAGACCGAGAAGTGGATCATCGCGGCCGAGGAGAACGGCGAGCCGGTCCCCACCGCGGACCTCTCGATCCTGGCGGTGCTCGACAAGGAGTCCCTGAGCGATCTCCAGTACGGGATCGCCCGGATTCGGCCCCCGGTCCCGTTCCTGTACCACGGCGAGGCCCGTCGGGTGGAGGCGATCGAGTCGCCGCCGATCGCCGCGACCCGACCCGACGAGCAGCTCAAGGACGAGTTCGAGTCGACGATCAACCAGATCGGCTTCAAGATGAAGGTCACCGCGATCATGGCGCCCGACACCGCACGGGCCCAGACCCTGCTGAACGGCTTCCGCCTGACGGTGGGGGACGTCTTCGACGTCCCGTTCGAGGGTCGGGAGTACGCCTTCGAGGTCGAACGGATCCATCGCGACGGCGTGGTGTTCGCATCGCGTCGATTCGACCCCGACCACGTGTACCGGATCGACGTGCCGCTGCATCGCGACTACTGAGGACCGACCGGAGGAGAGTGACTTGGGACGCTTCGACATCGATCGACTGATGCGAGAACTCGGCGAGCCCCACGACGGCGCGCCCCGCGAACCGGGCGGCGATCTCACGGCGCCCCGCGCGGACGATGCCCCGGACGGGGTCCGGGGTCCCGAGGCGTCGGTCTCCTCTCCCACGCCCCCGGCCAACCTCCGTCCCGACTTCCGGACGGGCGACGGCCTCGGGGTCGAGGTCGATCCCACGATGGCGATCGACAAGGAGGCCGTGAGGCCCACCCGACCGGACGACGCCCTTCGCGACCTGTACGTCCCCGAGGATGCCGGCACGTCGTCGAATTCGATGGAGTGTCGGGATCTCGCCGAGGCGCTCCACCACGCGGACATCCTGGATGCGGCGCAGCTGGAGTCCGCGCGGCGGCTGCTCGAGCAGTCCCCCGGTCGGGGGATGGCCGCCATCCTGCAGGAGATGGGGATCGAGGAGCACCTGGTCCAGGCGGGCGTCGCCGAGATGGCGAGGATCCCGTTCCTCCGGGTCGACGCCGATTCGATCGACCGGGCCAACCTGCAGCGACTCGGGGCCGACTTCTGCCGCGACCGACTCGTCGTTCCGATCGCGAGCGAGGGTTCCCGAACCGTCGTGGGGACGACCGTTCCCGACGACGTCTTCCTCCTGGACGACGTCAAGCGCCGGCTCGGCATCTCCGTGGTCCGGCACGTGCTGGTCTGCGCCGGCGACGTGGAGTCCTCCATCCTCGAGATCGAGGGCGGACAGGCCCAGCCGACCACCGACGTCGAGGCGATCCTCGCCGACGTCGAAGAGGACGACGTCGAGGTCGAACGGGAGGACGAGGAGTCCACCGACCTCGAGGCCGAGGCGGAGAGTTCGCCCGTCGTCCGGTACGTGAACCACATCATCCAGACGGCCCTCAAGGAGGGCGCGTCCGACATCCACATCGAACCGGGCGAGAAGACGCTCAAGGTGCGGATGCGGATCGACGGCATCCTCTTCGAGATGATGACCCCGCCCCGGAAGATGCACAGCGCCCTGACCAGTCGAATCAAGATCATGGCCGACCTCGACATCGCCGAGCGTCGACTCCCGCAGGACGGACGCATCCGCGCCTCGGTCATGGGTCGCAAGCTCGATCTCCGCGTCTCCACGGTCCCGACCGCCCAGGGCGAGAAGACCGTGATGCGCATCCTCGACGACCGGGCGATCCAGGTCTCGCTCGACGATCTCGGCTTCTCCGAGGACACGCTCCTGATCTGGAAGAAGCAGATCGAGCAGCCCCACGGCATCATCCTGGTCACCGGTCCGACCGGATCGGGAAAGACCACCACGCTCTACTCCTCGCTTCGCCAGATGGATCTGAAGCGCCTGAACGTCTCGACGGTCGAGGATCCGGTCGAGTACGCCCTCGACGGCGTCACCCAGATCCAGACCCATGCCGCCATCGACATGACCTTCGCCCGGGCCCTCAAGGCGCTCCTCCGACAGGACCCCGACGTCGTGATGGTGGGCGAGATCCGCGACCACGAGACCGCGTCGACCGCGGTCCAGGCGGCCCTGACGGGGCACCTCGTGCTGTCCACGCTCCACACCAACGACGCCCCGAGCTCGATCACCCGTCTCATCAACATCGGGGTCGAGCCCTTCCTCGTCGGTGCCGCGCTCAACGGCGTCCTCGCCCAGCGACTGGTGCGTCGACTCTGCCCGGCGTGCATGGAACAGGAGGCCGTGCCGGCGGACATGCGGGAGTTCCTGCAGGTCCACGGCATCGAGGCCGACATGCTGCCCGCCGGCCGTGGTTGCGACTCCTGTCGCCAGACGGGCTACTCGGGGCGGCTCGGTCTCTACGAGCTCCTCGTCCTCGACGACCACCTCCGCGATCTCATCGCCTCCAATCCGAACGTCACGGAGTTCCGACGGATCTGCTGTGAACGGGGGATGGTGACGCTTCGGGAGGACGGCTTCCGCAAGGTCGCCGACGGGCGAACCACGGTCGAGGAGGTCCTTCGCGTCACCGAGGCCACGATCTGATCGACCGTCGCCTCAGACGAAGGCGCTGATCGAGAGCTGGACGAGGATCGCGACCGCGAATCCGAGCTTGAGGATCGTTCCGGCGATCCGGCCGGCGGCGGCGCCGGTCGCGGGTCGGATGGTGTCCCTGACCTTGACGCCTTCGCGCGTGACCTCTCCCAGGAGAGCGCCGGTCGCGGCGCCGAGGGCGGCGCCGACGAGGGTGCCGACGATAGGGATCGGCAGCGCGAACGTGCCGACGATGCCGCCGACGAACCCGCCGACGAGCGAGCCCAGCATCCCGCGCTTCGTCGCCCCGCCCGCCTTCGCCCCGGCGGCGCCGGCGAGGAACTCGACCACCTCGGCGACGATCGCGATGCCGATCGCGATCACGATCGCCCAGATGCCGAACATGGCCTGGCCGTCGTCCCGCCAGCCGAGTTCGACGAGGTTGGAGACGAGGGCGAGGCCGATGATCAGCCAGGTGCCGGGAAGCCCGACGGCGCTCGAGAGGACGAGCGGGATGGAGAGGAGGACGAAGGCGATCCCCAGGGCGATGGTCATGCGCTCGATCCGTTGGTGGGCTCGTGGTCGGTCCGATCGCGGCGGGGGTCGGCGGTGATCCGGAGAAGGGAGGTCGATCGTCGGAGATCGGCTCCCAGGAGCAGCGCCGTCTGGAGATTGGATGGGAACCACTCGATGCGGATTTCACCCCGCCCCGCGTCCTGGATCCCCGCCCGGCCCCGAGCGACGACCGTGGCCGTCCCGAGGGGGGTGCTGGCCAGCGCATGGGTCGACCCGGAGGCCCGACCCAGCCACGCCCGGCGATGAAGGCCGATCGGTTCGAGGCGGGCGAGTTCGCCCGGTCCGAGCCGGTCCGGCCGCCGATGGCACCGCCACGTGAGGACGTCCCGGGTCTCGTCGGGCTCGCGGGCCCCCGCGGGCTCGAGAAGCCAGTCGAAGTGCGGGGGCGGCCCGTCGGGTCCGGGCACGTGCCGAAGGACGCAGGTTCGGAGTGGCAGGGGGGTGGTGGTCATGGGCTTTCATCCGCCCCAGATTGGCGGCGAACTCTGGAATCGACCGAAGCCGTATCATGCGCCAATACCGGTCCGGCGTCGACCGGGCCGACCAGCAGGAGCCACCATGCGCGACCCCAGCCGCCTCCGACAGTTCGTCCTCCCCAGCGCCCTTCCCATCGCCCTTCTCGGGGGCGCCCTGTTCTCGACCGCTGGGTGCGAGACGACCAGGGGCACGCCCTCGATCGTCCTCCAGGAACGGGGCGACCACGAGTTCGAATGGGGCCGGTACGACTCCGCGATCGGCTTCTACCGGCAGATCCTCGATCGCGAGCCGGGCGACGCCGATGCCCTCGAGATGTACGGCCGTTGCCTCCTCGAGCTCGGCAAGCCGGTCGAGGCGGCCGAGTCGCTCTCGATCGCGGTCGCCCGGCGTCCCGGAGAGCGGGACCTCCTCTTCCTCCTCGCGGAGGCGGAGTTCCAGGCGGGCGACGTCGACGAGGCGTTCGATCTCGTGCGGACCTGGGCCCTCGACAACAACGATGCCGGCGCGTGGTTCACGCTCGCCGACTTCTCGCGACGCAGCAGCGATCCCGACACCGCCCGAGATGCGGTCGTCCGCGCGATCGAGATCGATCCCGACGGTTCGGTCGAGTACTACCTCCTCGCCGCCGAGATCGACATCGAGCTCCTCCAGAACACGAGCTCGGCCCTTCGCCGACTCCGCCAGGCCTACGGGCTCGCGCCCGACGATCCGAGGGTCTCCGATCGGATCCGCGCCTACGGGGAGATCCCCGGGCCCACGCTCGTCCTGCCCCCGGGGCCCTGAACCGGGGGCTTTCCCAGGGCCTTCCCCATGGCGACGAACAGCAGCGACAGTCCACGCGTCGAACGTCCGGCCGAGTGGCTCGCGACCCTGGCGCAGCTCGGCGACGTCGCCCGGGTGAGGCTGCTCCGGCTCCTCGAGCAGGCGGAACTCGGCGTGGGCGAGCTGGCCACCGCGGCCCAACTGCCCCAGTCGACCGTCAGTCGTCATCTCAAGGCCCTTCACGAGCACGGTTGGATCGTCCGACGGGTCGAGGGCACGGCGACCTTCTACCGACTGCTCCCGCAGGCGCTCGACGCCGATCTCCGTCGACTCTGGGAGACGACGCGGGACCGGGTGGTCGAGAGCCCGGGGTTCGCCGACGACACCGCGCGGCTCGAGCAGGTGCTCGCGGCCCGTCGATCCGATTCCCAGGCGTTCTTCGGTCGCGTCGGGGGCGAGTGGCACGAAATGCGGCACGAGCTCTTCGGCACCGGGTTCGGTGCCGAAGCCATGCTCGGACTCATGGACCCGGACTGGATCGTCGCCGCTCTCGGATGCGGGACGGGCGACGCGGCGGAGCGGCTGTCCTCGGTCGTCCGCGAGGTGATCGCGGTCGATCGCGAACCGGCGATGCTCGAGGCATGCCGTCGTCGCCTGGCCGACCGCTCGGGGATCCGGTTCGTCGAGGCGGACCTTCTCTCGCTTCCGCTGGAGGACGCCTCGATCGACGCCGCGGTGATCATGCTCGTGCTGCACCACGTGAACGATCCCGTGGCGGTGCTCGCCGAGACCGCCCGGGTCCTCCGGCCCGGCGGTCGCGTCCTTGCGGTCGACATGGTGAGCCACGAGCGGGACGAGTACCGGCACGACATGGGTCACCAGCATCTCGGGTTCGACGAATCCGTCGTCCGGAGCTGGATGGCCCCGGCCGGGTTCGATCGGGTGACGTGGCGTCGCCTGCCGCCCTCGACGCAGGGCAAGGGGCCGGGGCTCTTCGCCGCCGGGCTCTTCAAGGCGGACGCCTGACCGAAAGACGGAGCAGGGCCTCCGGGTGGATCCGATCCCGACCGAAACCGGTGCGGGAGGGTGGTCCGGCGTGGATCCGCGGGGTATCATTCGATCCGTTCATCCGGATGAACGGATGAATTCAGGGCCAGCCGCGAAACCGGCGATTCAGGCCCATCGAACCCCATCGGTCCCCCGGAATCTCGATTTCCGGCCCTGCAACACGCCATTGGAGCCAGCCTTGACCGCCACCGCATCCGAACCCGGCACCTTCCTCTCGACCGGCCAGCCGCTCTTCAACGACATGCCGTTCAAGGTCCGCGACCTGTCGCCCGAGACCGTCGCCTTCGGCCGCAAGGAGATCGAACTCGCCGAGCACGAGATGCCCGGCCTCATGGCCCTCCGCAAGGAGTACGCGGGCAAGAGCCCCCTCAAGGGCGCCCGCATCACCGGCTCCCTCCACATGACCATCCAGACCGCGGTCCTCATCGAGACGCTCGTCGAGCTCGGTGCCGAGGTCCGCTGGGCGAGCTGCAACATCTTCTCGACCCAGGACCACGCCGCGGCCGCCGTCGCGGTCGGTCCCGACGGCACGGCCGACGACCCCGCCGGCATCCCGGTCTTCGCGTGGAAGGGCGAGACGCTCGAGGAGTACTGGTGGTGCACCTTCCAGGCGCTCAACTGGCCCGACGGCCAGGGCCCGAACCTGATCCTCGACGACGGCGGCGATGCCACGCTGCTCGTCCACAAGGGGCTCGCCTTCGAGAAGGCCGGCGGCGACGTCCCCGGTCCCGAGACCACCGACAACGCGGAGTTCAAGTGCGTGCTCCAGGTCCTCGCGGCGATCAAGGACGAGAAGCCCGACTACTGGACCGTGACCGCCCCGAACATCCGCGGCGTGAGCGAGGAGACCACCACCGGCGTCCACCGGCTCTACCAGATGGCCGAGGCGGGCGAGCTGCTCTTCCCCGCGATCAACGTCAACGACGCGGTGACGAAGAGCAAGTTCGACAACCTCTACGGCTGCCGCCACTCGCTCGTCGACGGCATCATGCGGGCCACCGACGTCATGCTCTCGGGCAAGGTCGCGGTCGTCTGCGGCTACGGAGACGTCGGCAAGGGCTGTGCCCAGAGCCTCCGGGGCCAGGGCTGCCGCGTGAAGATCACCGAGATCGACCCGATCTGCGCCCTGCAGGCGGTCATGGAGGGCTTCGAGGTCGTCACCCTCGAGGACGAGGTCGACTCCGCCGACCTGTTCGTGACCACCACGGGCAACTTCAACATCATCACCGCCGACCACATGTCGAAGATGAAGCACAACGCCATCGTCGGCAACATCGGCCACTTCGACAACGAGATCGACATGACCGGCCTCGAGTCGACGCCGGGCGTCGAGCGGATCAACATCAAGCCGCAGGTCGACGAGTGGAAGTTCGCCGACGGCCACTCGATCATCATCCTCGCCGAGGGCCGTCTCCTGAACCTCGGCTGTGCCACCGGCCACCCGTCGTTCGTGATGAGCGCCTCGTTCACCAACCAGGTCCTCGCCCAGATCGAGCTCCACGACAACGCCGAGAAGTACGATCGCACCAGCGTGGTCACGCTCCCCAAGAACCTCGACGAGCGGGTCGCCCGACTCCACCTCGGGCAGCTCGGGGCCAAGCTCACCGAGCTGAGCAAGGAGCAGGCGGACTACATCAACGTGCCGGTCGAAGGCCCGTACAAGCCGGACCACTACCGGTACTGATCCATCCGAGTCCACGCGCAGGGGCGGCGCGGCCTTGGCCGTGTCGCCCCTGTCTCGTTCCGGGGCCGTCCGGTCACCAGCTAGAATTCGAGGCGTGACCGCGACCGACGCCACGATCCGACCCGGGCACCCGCTGCCTCGCCTGCTTCGGTACGCCCGACCGTTCCGCGGACGGATCGCCTGGGCGACCACCTGCTCGATCCTGAACAAGCTGCTCGATCTCGCGCCGCCGTTCATCATCGGGGCCGCGATCGACGTGGTGGTGGCCCGCCAGGACTCGCTCGTCGCGAAGCTCGGCTTCCCCGATCCCTTCCACCAGCTGATCGTCCTGGGAATCGCCACGATCGTGATCTGGGGACTCGAGTCGGTCTTCGAGTGGCTCTACGGGATCGCGTGGCGCAACCTCGCCCAGGCGATCCAGCACGAGGCCCGGATGGATGCGTACGGGCACGTGCAGGACCTCGAGCTTCGCTGGTTCGAGGATCGGTCGACCGGCGGCCTGCTCGCGATCCTCTCCGACGACGTGAACCAGCTGGAGCGGTTCCTCGACACCGGGGCGAACGAGATCATCCAGCTCGCGGTGACCGCCGTCACGGTGACCACCGCGTTCTTCATCATCTCACCGGAGGTCGCGTGGCTCGCGATGATCCCGGTGCCGCTCGTGATCCTCGGTTCGCTCTGGTTCCAGAAGCGACTGGAGCCCCGCTACGCGGACGTCCGGGCCCAGGTCGGCGACCTCAACGCCCGGCTCGCGAACGCGATCGGCGGGATCGCCACCGTCAAGAGCTTCACCGCCGAGCGGAGCGAGCACGGTCGAATCGGCGACGAGAGCGCCGAGTACGCGGAGCGGAATCGCCGGGCGATCCTGCTGAGCTCCGCCTTCAGTCCGCTCATCCGCGTCGTGATCATGATGGGGTTCCTCGTCACGCTGCTCGTGGGCGGGCGCCTGGCGCTCGACGGCACGCTCGCGGTGGGGGCGTTCGGCCTGCTCGTGTTCCTCACCCAGCGTCTTCTCTGGCCGTTCACGCGGGTCGGGGCGGTGCTCGACCTCTACCAGAGGGCCATGGCCTCCACTCGTCGACTGCTCGACCTGCTCGAGGTCCAGCCGGCGATCGTCGACGGTCCGACCCGGATCGAGCAGGCCGTCGGATCGGTTCGCTTCGAGTCGGTCGACTTCGCCTACGTCCCCGGGACGCCGGTGCTCCGGGGGCTCGACCTGGACATCCCCGCGGGGCGGACCACCGCGGTCATCGGATCGACCGGTGCGGGGAAGAGCACCCTCGTCAAGCTCCTGCTGCGCTTCTACGACGTCGACGACGCCGGCGGGCCGATTCGCATCGACGACCTCGACGTGCGCGACCTCCATCTCCGCGACCTGCGACGGCAGGTGTCGCTGGTCAGCCAGGACGTCTACCTGTTCGAGGGCACGGTCCGCGAGAACATCGCGTACGGGTGGCAGGGCCCCGACGACGATCCGGTCCACTGGACCGAGCCGCCGTTCGAGCGGATCGTCGAGGCGGCGACGCTCGCCGAGGCCCACGATTTCATCGTGCAGCTCCCGCACGGCTACGACACGGTCGTGGGGGAGCGGGGCCAGAAGCTCTCGGGGGGGCAGCGGCAGCGGATCGCGATGGCGCGGGCGATCCTCAAGGATGCCCCGATCCTGGTCCTCGACGAGGCGACGGCCAGCGTCGACAACGAGACCGAGGCGGCCATGCAGCGATCGCTCCGCACGATCTGCGTCGACCGCACGACCCTCGTCATCGCCCATCGACTCTCGACGGTCCGGAACGCCGCAAGCATCAACGTGCTCGACGAGGGCCGCGTGGTGGAGCGAGGCACCCACGAGGAGCTTCTCGCCCTCGACGGGATCTACGCGAATCTCTGGCGGGTGCAGACCGGCGAGGCGGTGACGGGTGGTTCCGTCGCCGACTGAGCCGGTTCCCGCGTCGAGCCGCCCGGATTCTCCGGTCAGGCCATCTCGACGAGCATGCTGACGGCGTTGCCGCCGCCGAGGCAGAGGCTGGCGATGCCTCGCTTGCCGCCGGTGCGCTTGAGCTGGTGGAGCAGCGTGGTCAGGACGCGGGCGCCGCTGGCCCCGATCGGATGGCCCAGGGCGATGCCGCCGCCGCAGATGTTGAGCTTCTCCTCGGGCACGCCGAGGTGCTTGATGTCGGCGAGGACCTGGGCTGCGAAGGCCTCGTTGATCTCGAAGAGGTCGATGTCGTCGACCGAGAGGCCGTTCTTCTCCAGCATCGCCTTGATGCCGACCGCCGGGGCGAAGAACAGCTCCTTCGGGGCGACGCCGGCGGTGTTGTAGTCGACGATCGAGGCGAGCGGAGTGGCCCCGAGCTCCGCGGCCTTCGCGGCGCTCGTGACGACGACCGCCGCGGCCCCGTCGGAGATCTGGCTGGCGTTGCCCGCGGTGACCGAACCCTCCTTGGTGAAGGCCGGCCGGAGCTTGCCGAGGGCGTCGGGGGTCGAGCCGGGGCGGAAGCCCTCGTCCTGCTCGACGCCGGCCTTCGCCTTGCACTGCTCGGCGGTCATCGGCACGACCTCGGTCTCGAAGAAGCCGTTGCTCCACGCGGCCTCGGCCCGGTTGTGGCTCTGGGCGCTGAAGCGATCCTGTTCGTCGCGGCTCACCTCGTGGGCGTCGGCGATCCACTCGGCCGCGTTGCCCATCGGCCAGTTCTCGAAGGCGCAGGTGAGGCCGTCGGCGGCCATGTGGTCCTGCATGGTGGCCGGGCCGTACTTCACGCCCGAACGCACGTGGGCGAAGTGGGGGGCGAGGTCCATGTTCTCCATGCCGCCGGCGATCGCGGCGGAGATGTCGCCGGCCTTGATCGCCCGGGCCGCCTGCATGACCGCCTCGAGACCGGAGCCGCAGACCTTGTTGACGGTGACCGCGGTCACGGTGTCGGGGATGCCCGCGGCGAGCGCCGCCTGGCGGGCCGGGTTCTGCCCGACGCCGGCCTGCAGCACGCAGCCCATGAAGACCTCGTCGATCGCGTTGGCGGGGACGGAGGCGTCCTCCAGCGCGGCCTCGATCGCGATGCGGCCGAGTTCGGGGGCCGGGACCCGCGCGAGGCCGCCGAGGAAGCGACCGATGGGGGTGCGGCGGGCGGAGAGGATCACGGGGGTGGTGGCGTCGTTCGACATCGGTGCTGGGTCCGCTGGGGTGAGTTCGGGCGAGCCATGATATCCGGCACGGAAGGTCCGAATCGCCCCTCCACGGCCTCGAAACGGGGTTTCGGGCTGGTTTCCAGAACCCCGCGTCGCCGATACTGGGCGTATGAGCGACGCCGACCTCGTCCACGACAACCTCCTGAGCCTCCAGACGCCCGTCCTCGCGGAGGAGGCCCGGCAGCCCGCGGCGGAGGGCGATCGCTCCTGGATCTGCTCGGCGATCTCGCTCAGCGGGAAGACGATCGCGAACAAGGTCCGTCGGGCCCGCCTCGACGACGTCCTCGGGGCCCACGGCACCGAGAACGTCCAGGGGGAACAGCAGCTCCGGATGGACGTGATCGCCAACGAGATCATCATGCGATGCCTCGGCGACCGTGCCTCGATCGCGGTCCTCGCCAGCGAGGAGGACGAGGAGCCGCGCATCCTCCGACGATCGGGCGAGGGCGGGAAGTACTGCGTGCTCTTCGACCCGCTCGACGGCTCGAGCAACCTCGACAGCGCCGTCGGGGTCGGGACGATCTTCTCCGTCACCCGGAACTTCCCGGGCGAGCCCGACGGGGAGCGGACGGTCTGCCGACCCGGCACCGAGCAGGTCGCCGCGGGCTACATCCTGTACGGATCGAGCACGATCATGTGCCTCACGACCGGCAACGGCGTCGACATGTTCGTCCTGGACCAGGCGATCGGGTCCTTCCTTCGCGTGCGCAGCGGTCTTCGCATGCCGGAGAACGGCCCGATCTACTCGGTGAACGAGGCGAACGCCTCGAGCTTTCCCGAGGGATACCAGCGGTATCTCCAGAACGCGCATGCGTCCGGCTACTCGAGTCGCTACATCGGTTCGATGGTCGCCGACGTTCATCGCACCCTGATCCGGGGCGGCGTGTTCCTCTATCCGCCGACCGCGAAGAACCCCACCGGCAAGCTCCGGCTCCTCTACGAGGCGAATCCCATGGCGATGCTCATCGAGCAGGCCGGCGGCGTCTCGCTCAGCGGCGAACACCGCACGCTCGAGGTGAACCCACAACGGCTGCACCAGCGGGTGCCGGTGGTGCTGGGATCGACCGACGAGGTCGCGCGGGTCCGGTCGTTCCTCTGAACGACGCGGGCACGCGGCTCATCACCGAGATTCTGGAGAACCGGAGTCGGGCCGCGCCCTTCTCGGTCGCGATCGACTCGACCGTCGCGTTCGGGTGGGCGGCGGCCCAGCGACGCACCATCTCGATCTCGCCCGGTCGGGCGGCGTCGTCGGCGAGGACGATTGCCCCCGGTCGCAACCGAGCCGCGAAACGAGGCAGGGCGGGGAAGCGGGCGATCGGTCCGAGACGTCCCGGAGGGCCGTCGACCACCAGGATCGAGATCGGTGCGAGCTGTTCAATGGTCGTCGAGTCGTACCACTGGAAGGGCATGCCCTCGATCTCCTGGGCGACCAGGGGGGCGTGCACCACGCTCGCGAAGTCGGCGAGATCGTGATCCTCGATCATCTCCCGCGTCTGTCGAGCGTAGGTCGCGTCGTGTTCGTAGCTGGTGACGCCGCAGGTACTCGGATCCGCTCCGAGTCGCTTGAGGGTGTAGGCGGCGGTCAGGGTCGACACCCCGCTCGAGGCCTCGACCACGTGCAGACCCTCGAGTCCGTCGCGGCGGGCCACCTCGCGGATCGCCTCGACTTCGAGCTGCAGGAAGTCTGGAGAAGCCGCCCAGCCGCGGGTCGCGGGGAAGGGGGCGTCGGGACGAAGCCATCCCAGGAGCGAGGTCAGGGCCTCGGACTGCTTGAAGAGCATCTCGGCGTGGGTCCGTTCATCGCGGATCCCCTGCACGATCTGCTGGAGGGCGGTCTGCAGGGCCGCGACGTCGAAGCGGGCGGCGGGGGGACCGGAGGTGGGGCCGGCTGGGACGGGCGTCGGGGTGGTCTCGGTGGTCGGCATGCTGGTCACCTTGGAGCTCCCGGAAGGGGCGAGCCGGCTCCACGGTCGCCGGATCGGTCTTCTGATCATCGGACGAAACGCCCGCCCGGCCTTGGAGAAGGCGGGGCGGGCGTCGTCGTTTCGGTCCGGAGCCCGGTTCGGGCGTTGATCACTCGAAGCGGCCGTGGTCCTTGATCGCGAAGTCGTTCATCGACGCGAGGTCGGCGGTGGAGAGCCGGTCGACGTGGCGGAACCGCTCGATGACCGCGGCGGGCTCGTCCATCGCCAGCTTCCCGAGCACCTCGGCCTTGTTGGCCAGGATCCCTTCGAGGTCGCAGGTGGTGTTGCGGGCGTGGCCGGAGGGGTACATCACCAGGCCGGAGTCGAGGGTCCGCCCGTCGGTGGTCTCGATGACCACCGAGGTCGGGATGCCGTCGGGGTAGCGGTCGTCGTACTCCCGGCCGCCGTGGGTGAACTCGATCTTGTCCATGAGGCCGCGGGTCTCGGCGCGGAAGATCGCCTTCTCGTCGTACTCGTAGGGCGTGAGGATGAGGGTCTTCCACATCGCGTCGTTGCCCTCGGCGATCGTGCCGGAGCCCTTCGCGGCGGCCTGGTCGATCGCCTTCTGAAGGAGCGTCGAGACGATGTAGGCCATCGAGTGGTCGGCGCTCTGGCGGGTCTTGGGGTCGCGCTTGGCGGGGTCGCCGATGATCCCGAAGGCGGGCTCGTAGGCGACGATCCGGATCGTCTCGATGAGGCCGGGGTTCTGGAGGAGATCGGGGTTCGCCGAGACGAGGTCGATCATGCCCTGGAGGGCGCCCGCGGACTGGTGCTCGTAGAGGCCGAGCTTGAAGTGCATGCCCATGACCGCGAAGTCGTCGCCGGAGTGGCTGAGCACGAGGTCGAACGGGGCGTCGCCGTCGGTCGGCTCGAACTGTCGCCAGATCGCCTCGGGATTTCGGAAGATGTCGCGGGGGCCGAGGAAGCCCTTCATCGAACGCATCATCGCGAGGACGGCGACCTCGGTCGAGATCGCGGCCGAAGCACCCTTGGAATCCGAGAGCTGCTTGCCGGCCCGGATCGCCCGCCAGGGGATGAAGTGGGCGACGGTCATGCCGATCGCGGATTCGATCTGTGCGGCGGTCGCACCCATCATCGCGCCGTAGACCGCGGCGGAGGCGATCGCGCCGTGGACGACGTGGTCGATCTTGTAGCTCTTGAGGCTGAAGACCTCGGCGAGGCGGCCGCGGATCTCGTCGTGGAGGATCATGCCGCGGAGGGCGGCGGCCCCGTCCTTGCCCGAGAGCTGGGCCGCGGCGACCGGCACCGCGTAGAAGTCGTTGTGGCCGAACTCGCCGGCGGTGTGACCGAGGGCCGGGTTGTAGCCGAAGTTCGTGCCGTTGGAATCCCACTCGCGGACCGCGGAGCAGTTCGCGGCGATCGCCTTCTCGGGGCAGACCGCGGTGGTCGAGCCGAAGACGGTGACCCCGCCGGCCTTGGGGTACTCCGCCGCCTCCTCGCGGAGGACGAGCGGGGCGTTGGTGCCGAGGGCGATCGCGGAGAGGCCGCACACCGCGGCGTCGGCGAAGAACTGCCGCGTCTTGTCCTTGACCGCCTCGGACGGCTCGCCGAAGTCGCCGTTCATGAAGCCGATCGCGAACTCGGCGATCCCGAGGGCCTGGTTGGTGTCCCGGGCGAGCACGGTGGCGGTGGCGGGGTCGGCGGTCACGGTCATGGTCGAAGGCTCCTGCTGGGGGCGAGGCCGCGGGCGGCTGGTGGTTCGGGTGTCTTGGAACAAGTGGGCGGAACGGAGGGGCGGAATTCGGCGGTGGCCGGGAGGCCCGCCGAGCCGTGCAGTGTAGCGGGAGCGACATGTCCAGCCGCCGCCCGCATGTCCTCCCCTCGACGGCCCCACTCGGGGTCCGAGGAGTCGGCAGACGGGTCTTTTCCGGGCTCCGGGAGTTTCGGACGAGGCGGTCGGCGCATCGACCTGAGCGCTGGATCGGCGACGGACTCCTCGACGGCGCGGGCCTGGGCTACCTGCTGGCGGTTTGCGGACCGGATCGCCGAGGGCCTTCGCCACTCGCTCAGAAGCACCGTCCCCAGTTCGCAAAGAGCACCCCGAGATCGCCGGTGTCGACGGTGCCGTCGCGGTCGAGGTCCGCCGCACTGGGGCTCGTGACGCTCCAACGCTGGAAGAGTCGACCCAGATCGGCGCCGCCGACGCAGCCGTCGCCGTCGAGGTCGCCGGCCATCCGGGCGCAGCCCTCGGCGTCGAAGAGGTTTCCGCCGAGGTCGGTCCATGCCATGTCGGCCTGGACGTCCCGGGTCTGGTTGTCGCAGAAGGTGCTGTCGACGAGCGCGAGCTCGCCCCCGGAGCGGACCCGGATCGCTGCGCCGGTCGAGGCCAGGGTCCGGTTGCCCCGGAGCCACGAGTCCCGCACCGAGAGCTCGCCCGCCACGGCGTCGACCGCGCCCGCATCCGCCCCCTCGATCATCGTATCGACGACGTCGCAGCGATCGAGGACGGCGACGGCATCGATCAGTTCGATGGCGCCACGCGGATGCCGAATGCCGTCGAACGTGGCGT
>JAYZBK010000229.1:0-7366 GCA_036339295.1 Planctomycetota bacterium | reverse complement strand
CGCCGCCGGTTCGATGATCGAACTCGCCCGATCGCTCGCTCGCGATCGGGAACGACTCGAAGGCCTCCAGTCGGAGATGGAACGATGAACCGAGCGCTCGACCTTCTGCTGACCCTCGCCTTCGTGGTCGTCGCGACGACCGACATCGCCCGCGGCCAGTCGGCCCAGGTGCCCGCCGCCCCCCAGTCGACCGCGATCCTGATCGAGAACGCCCGGCTGCATCCGGTCAGTCCCGATCATCCACACACGGTCGAGGCGGGCTGGCTCCTCTTCGAGGACGGTCGGATCACCGCCCTCGGCGAGGGATCGGCGCCCGCCGACATGATGGAGGGCGCGGACCGCATCGCCGTGGGCGGCCTCTCGGTGGTCCCCGGATTCATCGCGGTGCCGAGCCAGATCGGCCTCCTCGAGGTCGAGCAGGTCGACGCCACCGACGACCGCCGAGAGGGTGCGGATCGGTCTCCCGAGGCCGCGCCCTGGATCGCGGTCAACCCGGACAGCGACCTGATCCCCGTGAGCCGTTCGGCGGGCATCCTCCACACCCTCGCGGTTCCTCTCGGCGGGACGATCCCCGGTCGGGCGAGCGTGCTCCGCATGGACGGCTGGACGACCGAGGACCTCGCGGTGGTGCGGGATGCCGGCGTCGTGCTGAGCTGGCCCATGGCGGCGCCGATCAGGGCTTCCTGGATGCGACGCAGCTCGCGCGACCAGCAGCGCGACATCGGGGCGCGGCTCCGGGCGATCGACGACTGGTTCGACGCCGCGGAGGCCTGGACCGCGGCGAAGGCGGCCGATCCCACGCTCCAGACCGACCTCCGGTTCGAGTCCATGGGTCCCGTCCTCGCGGGCGAGCGGCCCCTCTTCATCCGAGCGGACAGCCGAGGCCAGATCGAGACCGCGATCGCCTGGGCGACGCGTCGCGGATACCGGCCCGTGATCGTCGGCGGGTCCGCCGCCGCCGACTGCACCGAGATCCTCACCGCCACCGGGGTGCCGGTGGTGCTGACCGGGACGCATCGGAAGCCGGCGGGTCGGCACCATCCGGTCGACGCCGTCCACTCGCTGCCACGCCGCCTCCACGAAGCGGGCGTGCTCTTCGCGATCAGCGCGGAGGAGAGCCCCCAGGACGAGCGAGGCATCGCCCACAACGCCGCCACCGCCGCCGCCCACGGGCTCCCGAAGCATGCGGCGCTGCACGCCGTCACCCGCGGCCCGGCCGAGATCATCGGGGTCGGTGACCGCCTGGGTTCGCTCGAACCGGGTCGCAGTGCGACGTTCTTCCTCTGCGAGGGCGATCCGCTGGAAGTGGTCAATCCACCGCTTCGAGCGTGGATCGATGGACGGGAGATCGACCTGGGCGATCGCCAGAAGCGTCTCCACGAGAAGTACCGGGAGAAGTACCGACGATCCGGCCTGCTCGGGGGCTGACTCCGGGCGGAGTCACTCCTCCGGGGACGAGGCGCGGAGATCGCGACCGAGGACCAGGCGGGAACCCGCCCGCAGCTCGACGCCGTCGCCGCCGCGGTAGACGGCGTCGATGTCGAGGGCCCGCCCCTCGACCATGCCGGCCTGTTCGATCCGGATCGGGAACATGTAGCACCCGGTCACCGACTCGAAGTGGCGGCGCTGGACCGCCGGATCGGCGAGATCGAACTCGCGGACCTCGAGCGCGCCCCGCTGCGTGGCCCGTTCGATGGACACCTCGACGATGCCGGTGGCCTTCGTCGGGTCCCCGTCGACGTCGAGGAACTGGAGTCGAACCTCGACCGGTCGCAGGCCGTCCTCGCCGACCCGACCGACGCGGGAGAGCGTCGACACGTCCATGCGCACCGGCCACCACGGCCACCTGAGGTCGCGACGCTGCGTCACCGCCTCGGGGGTGCAGGCGGCGCCCAGCGGCACGACCAGCGACAGGGCGACGGCCAGCCATCGAGACGACGTGCGAACGGACGAAGTGGAAGTCATGGGTCCTGCGGGAAGGGCGGGCGCCGCTTCAGGGTCGATGGCGATCGTCGATCTCGACCTCGGTGGGATTCATCGAGGCGGGCGTCTCCGACGGATCCGTGAGATCCTCGATGAGGGTGTAGTGATCGAGATTGAGCGTCGTCAGCTCCCCGCTGTCGAGCCGGACCTCCAGGCGGTCCAGCCAGAGTCGGTCGCCCTTCGCGTGCGCGTACCACGAGCCCGTCTGGGCCTGGCGGTAGCGGACGACGACGCCCTCGAGGGAGGTCGACCAGACCTGGTGGGTCTGGGGCAGCTGCTGGGTGACCCGCACGCGGGTCCCGGGATCGAGGATGGTCGTGTGAAGCGCCATGGAAGGGAAGTATACGAGGCCGGGGACCGGGGTCACCCCTCGTCCGAGCCGACTCCGATGGCCTCGGCCGGCCCGAGGAGGCATCGGGTCGCGGCCGCCCGCCACGACGCTCCGAGGCGATCGTGGGCGACCCGGCGGACGTCGTCCGGTTCCACCGAGGCGTACGAGGCCAGGATCTCGGCCATGGAACGGGGATGGCCGAGACGGAACCGGTCGAGGGCGAGCTGCCGTGCCCGGGACGGACCCTCCTCCTGCTGCATCAGCCCGCTGGCCCGGAGCATCACCACGATCCGTCGGATCTCCTCGTCGGTCGGTCCGCGTTCGTCGTACTCCTCGAGCACGGCATCGATCCGCTCGAGCGTCTCGGAGACCCGGTCCGGGGTCGTTCCCGCACTGATCGTCACGGCACCGAGCGCCAGGCCCTCGTCGTATCGGGAGCCGACCGCGTAGGCGAGCCCCCGCCGTTCCCGCACGTCGAGGAAGAGTCGGCTCGAGGTCCCGCCACCGAGGATCCCGACCGCCACCCGGAACGGGAGGGCATCGGGATCGCCGGCGACCGGCCCCGCGAAGCCGAGGGCGAGGTGCACCTGCGAGGTGTCCCGAGGAAGTCGTCGGGTGCCGGCCTCGGGGTCGGAGACCGGCGTGGGGCGATCGGCGCCGCCGGTCCAGGATTCGGTGGCGCGGCGGAGATGATCCACGACCCGATCGTGATCCACCGCCCCGGCGATCGCGATGATCGAGTCCTTCGGCCCGGAGATCCTCTCCCAGTGCTCCGCCAGTCCGTCCCGGGTCGCCGCCCGCAGGTGGGACTCCGTCCCGAGCCCGTGTCGTTCGAAGGGGACCGGGTAGCGAATCTCGTCGAGCCGGATGCCGACGAGATGCGCCGGATCGTCCTCGATCCCCGCGAGCTCCTGCAGGCAGAGGGCACGCACGGGTTCGAGTCCCGATTCCGGAAGGCGAGGTCGCATCACGAGATCGCCCAGGAGGTCGAGGACTCCCGGCAGTTCCGGTCCCGGAGCCGTCGCGGAGATGCGCATGTGATACGAGTCGGCCGCGACCGATCGCCGGGTGCCGAGGCGATCGAGGGCGTCGGAGAATGAACGACTGTCGTGCGAGCCCGCGCCCCGGAGGAGGAACTCCGAGAGCATCGTCGCCCAGCCGTCGCCGTGATCGCGGGGATCGTGGCCGACGCCGCCGGGGACGAGCCAGCAGAGGCTGGCCGAGCGACGCGACGCGTGACGCTCGGTGATCACCACGAGGCCGTTCTCCAGCTCCGTGCTCCGCAGCTCGGGATTCGTTTCGTTCATGTCCGGAGCGTAACGGGGAACCGATCCGCCAGATCCACCGACCCGCATCATCCGACCCGCTCGTCGCGTCGGATCCGATCGGTCGCTTGCCCACCGAATCCGAGGATCGGAGGCTCGATTTCGGTGAATTCCCACGGGGCACGATCGACGGAGGTGCCATGTGAGGGCCAGCCCCCGACTGTTCGTCCTGCTCGTCTCCTCGGCGCTTCTCCTCGGCGTCGCCCACGGCCTCGATCGGGAACGACGACACCGATCGGAGATCGCGGAGACCAGGCTCGCCCTGCTTCGAATCGAGTCGGAGATCCGGCTCCGCAGTGCGCTCGCCGAGGGCCCGAAGTCGCCGTCGGGATGGACGATGACGGTCGATCCGCGGTGGTTCGGCGGCGAACTTCCACGAAATCATCTCTCTCCACCAGGTTCGAACAGGCGGATCGAGGTCGATCGATCGATGGACCAGGGACGAATCGACCCCGATCGAATCGTGACGGCGGCCGATGACGCCGGATGGTGGTTCAATCCGGGAAACGGCGTGGTGCGCGCCCGCGTTTCCTCCCAATCGACCCTCGATCGGACCCGTGCGCTCTACGAACACGTCAATCGATGAGCGTCGAGAGGGCCTCGAAGCGCAAAACCGGGCTTGAAGAACGTGTTGATGTTTTTTGTCAAGGGCCTTTCCATGTGATCCCGATAGAGGTACAAATTTCTTGCGAGTGGGCGTAGTTGCGCCGTCCGCTCCTCCGACACTCCGACTGCGCAACGAATCCAGGAGCCATCGTCATGGCCACGAAGAAGAAGGCGACCCGCAAGAAGGCCGCCAAGAAGACCGCCAGGAAGAAGGTGGCCCGCAAGGCCCCCGCGAAGAAGAAGACCACGCGGAAGAAGGCCGCCAAGAAGAAGACGACCCGCAAGAAGGCTGCCAAGAAGACCACGCGTAAGAAGGCTGCCAAGAAGACGACCCGCAAGAAGGCGGCTCGTCGCACCACTCGCAAGAAGCGCTGATCGAAGGCCGCAGGGGTCCCCTCCTGCGGCCTTCATCTCCTTCAGGCATTTTCGGCCCGGGACGCTCCGTCCCGGGCCGTTTTTCTTGAGTCCGACGGCCCGGGGGGCCGAACTCCCCCGTGGTAAACACGATCGATCGGGCCCCCCGGTGGACTACACTGGCCGGCCCCGAACCCGGCCCCCGGCCGCCCCTCGGAGACTTCGTTCGATGGCCCACATCATCGCCGAGCCCTGCATCGGAACCAAGGACACCGCCTGCGTCGAGGTGTGTCCCGTCGACTGCATCCATCCCACCACGGACGAGAGCACGAACGCCGAGGCCGAGCAGCTCTTCATCGATCCGGACACCTGCATCGACTGCGGTCTCTGCGTCGACGAATGTCCCGTCCAGGCGATCTTCCCCGAGGAGGACCTCCCGGAGGAGTGGACCAAGTACATCCAGATCAACGCCGACTGGTACAAGAACAACGGCTGAGGATCGCCCGACCCGACAACCGACCCCGAAAGAGAAATCGCCCCGCGGTCCCCATTGGAGACCGCGGGGCACCCTTGTTCCCACCCACAAATCAGGAACGATCTTTCGGTCAGCCCGCCTTGCGGTACCGCTGCGGGGCGTCGATCTCCTCGCCGTGGCCGAGACGACCGGGGGCGTCGGGCGCCTCCGTCCAGTCCTCGACCTTCGATCCGAGGTTGAGTTCGCTGTTGGAGGTCTTGCGGTAGCCGAGCCGCCGCACGACCTCGAGGACGTCGGTCCAGGTCGGGAAGGCCACGCCGTTGACCCGCTTGAAGGCGTCGATGGCGTGCAGGAACATCTGCTGCTCCCGGCTCATCTCGCCCTCCTCGGCCGAACGGACGAAGTCGGTGAGTCGACGGCCGACCCCTCGACGACGCTCGAGGTTGGTCCCGGAGTCGCCGTCCCGCGAGGTCGCCCGGCGATCGATCCCGGAACGCCGATCGACGACGCTCTCGTGGCGTCCGGCATCGGCGGGGTTCGGCGTGTCGTCGTGGTCGATGGACATGGTCGGACTCCTGGCTCGAGGACCTGGTCGAGGAGCGGCTCCTCCGCTCGGACGGCTACACTGGCCGTCGGTCCACGCCCCTGAGCATCGGATGAATTCCAACGCCACCCCTGCCAACGTCTCGAGGAACCCCACCGCGACCGGTGGCGAGGTTCCGTTTGCGTGGCCTGCGTTCCTTCTCGGACTCGTCTTCCCCGGTCTCGGCCACGCCTCGATCGGCGAGCGGGGCCGCGGGTGGCGAATCGCCGCCGGTTTCCTCGTCCTCTGGACCTTCGGGCTGCTGGTCGGGGGTCCCAGCAGCGTCCAGCTGAAGAACCCGGCGTTCTCGATGCCGTCGTCGAGCCGCAACACCTCGAACGTCACCACCGCCGATCTCCCCGACGGCGGGACCGGGACGACCCTTCGCCTCTGGTTCATCCCGCAGGCCGGTGCCGGGCCGATCGCCTTCGTCACCGCCTTCGCGAGCCAGGCGATGACCCGGGCGGGCGACGATCGCCTCGAGGTCACGATGCCCGATCGAACGACCGCGACGATCGACCGGCACACCGCGATCGGCCACGCCCTCGACTTCGGGACGCTCTTCTGCGCCCTCGCGGGGCTCATGAACGTGGCCGTCGCCCTCGACGCCGGGCGACGCACCGTGGATCGACGAGGAGGCGAGCGATGACCACGCTGATCCCGTTCCTCGCGTGGATCCCGTTCCGCCAGCCGATGCCCGGCGTCCAGGAGCACTGGCTCTGGCTGCTCCCGGTCCTCGTGCTCGGCATCTCCATGATGTACAAGGCGATCCGCGTGAGCGAGGTCGGTCGATGGCCGCGGGAGGTCGCGATCATGACCGGCCAGGTCCTCGTCGCGTTCGCGGGGCTCGCGATCGGTCTCTACCTCGTCGTGCAGCTCGCGGTGCCTCTCCTTCCCTCGGGCTGAGCCGGAGGTCGCCGTCCATGTGGTTCCTTCGCAAGAGACGGCGGCGACGCCTGCTCGCCGAACCGATGTCCGCGGTCTGGCGGCGGACGCTGCAGGAGCACTTCGCCCACTACCGGTTCCTCGGTCCCGCCCAGCGATCGAAGCTCGAGGACACGGCCCGGATCATCGAGGCCGAGACCTACTGGGAAGGCTGCGGCGGGCTCGAACTCGACGACCGCATGCGGATCCTGATCGCGGCCAACGCCGCCCTCCTCGTCCTCGAGAACGACGCGGGACACTTCGAGCACGTCACGTCGGTGATCGTCTACCCCGCCGGGGTGGTGGTGAAGGACACCCACCGGGGGGACGGCATCATGGCGGGCGAGACCCCGATCCTCGGCCAGGCCCGGTTCCGCGGGCCGATCATCCTGAGCTGGTCGGACGCCCTCTACGGATCGCAGCAGCTCGGCGCCCGCAACGTCGTGCTGCACGAGTTCGCCCACGCCCTCGACATGATGGGCGGGGTGGTCGACGGCACCCCGCCGATGCCGGCGGGTCTCCGCGCCCGCTGGGCGGACGTCTGCCAGCACGAGTACGACACGCTCAAGAGCCACATCGAATCGGGGATGCGGACGACGATCGACCCCTACGGCGCGACCAACCCGGCGGAGTTCTTCGCGGTGGTGACGGAGCACTTCTTCGAGCAGCCGCACGTCCTGCACGACGCGCACCCGGATCTCTGGGAGATCTTCGCCGACTACTACGGGTACGCCTTCGGCGGCGGATGAGGCGGAACGGGCGTCGAGGCCGCTAGGACGACCGAC
>JAYZBK010000228.1:0-9266 GCA_036339295.1 Planctomycetota bacterium | reverse complement strand
TCCGGTGGTGATGGTCTTCGGCTGGCAGGCCTGCGACGATCGCGTCTGCTTCCGGCCCCGACAGGTCGAGTTCGTGGTCCGCCCGGGAGACCTGCCATGACCTCCCGGCGTCGCATCGCCCTGATCGCCACCGGGGGGACGATCGAGAAGACCTACGACGAGCTCGGCGGCGTCCTCAGCAATCGCGTCAGCAACCTCGACGTGATGCTGGCGCACCTCGAGCTCGGGGGCATCGAGCTCTCGCGGGTCGCCTTGATGAACAAGGACAGCCTGGACATGACGCCGGAGGACCTCGATCTCGTGGTCGCCACCGTCCGGCATCGGGTGCGGGACCACGACGGGGTGGTCGTCGTCCACGGCACCGACCGTCTCGCCGACACCGGGGTCCTCCTGCACGAGGCCCTCGGCACGCCGCGGGTCCCGGTCGTGCTGACGGGCGCCATGCGGCCCTACGAGCTGCGGCACACGGATGCCACGCAGAACCTGACGGAGGCCCTGCTCGCGGTGCAGGTCCTCGAGCCCGGCGTGTGGTGCGTCATGCACAACCGGGCGCTTCGATTCCCGGGGGTCGTCAAGGATCGATCGGCGATGACCTTCGTCGAGGAACGGGGAGAACAGTCATCCATGGAGGCGTCATGACGGCCACGTCGAAGGGGTTCCTCGGAACGATCGAGCGGATCGGGAACAAGCTGCCCGATCCCGTCACGCTCTTCCTGCTCGGGGCGTTGCTCGTCCTGCTTCTGTCGCAGGTCGGGGCCGGCCTCGGCTGGACCGCGGTGAATCCCGCGAACGGGCAGGAGGTGGTGGTCAAGCCGCTCCTCTCGGGCGAGGGGCTCGAGTGGGTCTGGACCTCGATGGTGGAGAACTTCACCGGCTTCGCGCCGCTGGGCGTGGTGCTGGTGGCGATGCTCGGGATCGGCGTGGCGGAACGGACCGGCCTGATCGCCGCGATCCTCCGGCAGATCATCCGCTTCACGCCGCGGGCCCTCGTCGTTCCGGGGCTGGTCTTCGCCGGCGTCATGAGCTCCGTCGCGACCGATGCGGGCTACGTCGTGCTTCCACCGCTGGCGGCCGCCATCTTCGCGAGCATGGGGCGTTCCCCGCTCGTCGGCATCGCCGCGGTGTTCGTGGGCGTCGGCGGGGGATTCAGCGCGAACCTCGCGGTCACGGCGCTCGATCCGCTGCTCGGCGGGGCGACGCAGCAGGCCGCCCAGCTCCTCGTCGACGACGCGGTCGTCCCGGTCACCGCGAACTACTACTTCATGATCGCGTCGACGTTCCTCGTCACCGTCGTCGGCTGGCTGGTGACCTCGCTGATCGTCGAACCCCGGTTCGATCCGGCCGAGGTCAGGCGCCAGATCGAGGCGGGCAACGCGGCCTCGGCCGAGGAACCCGAGGCGGCCGAGGGGAAGGCCCTCGTGTCGGCCCTCCTCTCGTTCCTGGCCGTGGGGCTCGGACTCCTGCTCCTGGTGGTCGTCGAAGGCGCGCCGCTCTCCGGCACCATCGAGCTCCGGCCCGGGGTCGAGATGCCGGTCTGGGCCGAGGCGATGGTGCCGATGCTCTTCGTGCTCTTCCTCGTCCCGGGCGTCGTCTTCGGGCTGGTGAACGGCACGATCCGCAGCGATCGGGACGGGGCGAGGATGTTGACGGAGTCGATGGCCTCGATGGGCGGCTACGTGGTGCTGGCGTTCTTCTGCGGCCAGTTCGTCGCGTGGTTCGGCGAGAGCGGGCTCGGCACGATCCTCGCAATCAACGGCATCGAGATCCTGTCCGGTTGGAACCTCCCGCGGGAGCTTCTCGTGGTCGCGGTGATCCTGCTGACCGCGATGCTGAACCTGTTCATCGGTTCGGCCAGCGCCAAGTGGTTCCTGCTCGCGCCGGTGTTCGTTCCGCTCTTCCTCGGGCTGGGCGTCTCGCCCGAGCTCACCCAGGCGGCCTATCGCGTCGGCGACTCGACGACCAACATCATCGCGCCGCTGAATCCGTATCTCGTGATCATCATCGTCTTCATGCGGCGCTACCTGCCCGAGGCCGGCATCGGATCCGTGCTGTCGCTGATGCTCCCGTACACCCTGGCCCTGCTCGTGGTCTGGCCGATCCTCCTGCTGGTCTGGACGGCCGCCGGCATCCCGCTGGGCCCGGACAACGGGCCGCTCTTCGTGGAGCCGATGGTGGTCGGCTGAGTCCGTCGGGGTTCGGTGACGGGGCTTCGGAGATCGAGCTTCGAGGATCGGGGACGCCGTGTCGGGGTCCTCGATATGCTCGCGGTCGATCCATCCCCCCGGAGCCTCCGAAGACATGTCCAAGTACCTGACCATGCCCGAGCAGGATCGCACCACCATGCCCGGTGGCGTGCCCTACATCGTGGGCAACGAGGCCGCGGAGCGCTTCAGCTTCTACGGCATGAAGTCGATCCTCGTGATCTTCGCCACCACGATGCTGCTGAACTCCGCGGGGGAACAGGACTTCTTCAACGAGGCGGGGGCCCGCGGGCTCATGGCCTACTTCACGGCGGCCGCCTACGTCTGCCCGCTCATCGGGGCGATCATCGCAGACGCGTTCCTCGGCAAGTACCTCACGATCATGATCCTCTCGTGGGTCTACGTGCTGGGGCACGCCTTCCTGGCGCTGATGGACCTGCCGCCCACGTTGCTCGAGGTGACGATGGAGCCTCGGGGCTGGCTGCTCGCCGGATTGGCGCTCGTCGCGATCGGCTCGGGCGGCATCAAGCCCTGCGTCTCGGCCCACGTGGGCGACCAGTTCGGGCGCGGGAACAAGGAACTGCTCAACCGCGTCTTCGGCTGGTTCTACTTCTCGATCAACTTCGGCTCGCTGCTCGCGACGTTCCTCACGCCGATCCTGCTCCAGAAGTACGGGCCGGCCGTGGCGTTCGGCGTTCCCGGCGTCCTGATGTTCATCGCGACCGTCGTCTTCTGGATGGGTCGGAACAAGTTCGTCCACATCCAGCCGCGAGGCGTCTCCTTCTTCAAGGAGACCTTCACCGGCGAGGGGCTCCGGGTGATCCTCAAGCTCATCCCGGTGTATCTCTTCATCGCGGTGTTCTGGTCGCTCTACGACCAGACCGGCAGCGCCTGGGTCCTCCAGACGACCAAGATGGATCGCTCCATCCTCGGGATCGAGCTGCTGCCCAGCCAGATCCAGGCGATCAATCCGCTGCTGATCCTGTTCTTCATCCCGCTCTCGACCTACGTCGCCTACCCGCTGATCAGCCGCGTGTTCCCGCTGACCCCGATCCGGAAGATCTCGATCGGCTTCTTCGTCACCGTCGCCGCCTTCGGTCTCTCCGGGCTGATCGAGAGCTGGATCGACAACGGCCTGACGCCGAACATCGGCTGGCAGCTGCTCGCCTACGTGATCATCACGGCGGCCGAGGTCATGGTCTCCATCACCGGGCTCGAGTTCAGCTATCGGCAGGCCCCGCCGCAGATGAAGTCGTTCGTGATGAGCCTCTTCCTCCTGACCGTGGCCCTGGGCAACGTCTTCACCGGCCAGGTGAACACCATCATCCAGATCCCCGAGCAGGCCGATGCGGTGGTCGCCGAGGAGGACAAGGCGAAGCTGGAGGGGGCGGCCGCCCGGATCGAGGCCGCCTGGCGGGAGTCGGGTGCGGCGAGGCTCCTCCCCAACCTCGCGGAGGGGCAGGCGATCGTCGACGGGGCGGATTCCGGGCTGAGGTACTCGATCGTCGACGGCTCGACCTTCGAGATCGCCGACCCCGGGGCCGACGGCGAGTTCTACACCAGCGACGACGTTCGCCACCGCTCCGTGGCACCCCCGAAGCCGATGACGCCCGCCGAGATCGACGCCGAGCTGGCCCGTCCGCTGACCTGGCGGGAGAAGAACGTGCCGGGGGCGGAACGGCCCGACCGGGCGGAGCTGGAGAAGAACGCCGAGCTCGGCGAGATGGCGCCGTTCGAGTCGTCCTACACCGTCGGTGGTGGTTCGACGCTTCCCGGGGCGAGCTACTACTGGTTCTTCACCTGGATCATGCTCGGTGCGGCGATCGTCTTCGTGGTCGTGGCCCGGTTCTACAAGCCGAGGGACTACATCCAGGGCGACGACCTGGGCGATCTCGACGAGACGCAACGGGCCGAGGTCGCGGCGGGGGAGACGGACGATCGCTGAGTCGTCGTCTCGCTCCCCGGGGCGACGCCCCGGGCGGCTGATCCTCCTTCGCCGGCCACCGGTCCTCAACATCGTCGAGGACCGGTGGGTCCCGGAGCAGGTCGATCTCGCCGAGGTCGACGCCCTCTGGCGGGTGCTGGTCGAGGAGAACCCCCGGTATCACGACGGCGATCTCTTCCATGTCCTCGGGGTCGTCCGCAACGGGCACGCGGGTGCGACGATCCACCTCGCCCCGTCCAGCTACCGGTTCCATGCGGTGCGACGCCTGGGGCTCGACACCGGCATCAGGCCCCTCGGCGTCAAGGGCCTGGCCACGATTCGCGAGGCATCGGGGACGTTCGGGCTCCTGGCGGGCCGCCGGAGCGCCTCGAGCGCCTCGTATCCGTCCTGTTGGGAGTACCTGCCCGGAGGGGGAGTCGAGCCGACGCCCTCGGGCGGGGGGGATCCGGTCGACGTGATCCGTCGGGAACTCCAAGAGGAGACGGGCATGGAAGGGACGGTCGATCCGGTGGCGCTGGCCATTCTCGAGGACCCGACCGTCGGGACGTGGGAGGTGGTGTTCCGCATCATGCTCCGGGAGACGCCGGCGGACCGGCCGCCCGGCTGGGAGCACGACGCGTGGCGGGTGGTGACCCCGGAGACGCTTCCCGATCCGGCGAGCGATGCCGCGCGGGCGCTCGAACCGCTCGCGCGAGAGGTCCTCGCGGCCTGCTCCTGAGTCGATGCCGTCGGTCGGGGCTCAGCCCGCGGTCGACGATTCCCCTGATGGAAGATGGACCCAGCGGGCCCGACCGAGGCGATCGGTGACGATCTGCGTGATCGTGTCCCGGAACTCCACCGTGGTGGCCGCGTCGAGCGGTCCGGCGATCGAACCGAGGAGCGACGCGGGGCTCATGAGATCGACGAACCCCTGGGTCGAGTCGACCAGCGAGACGCTGCTTCCGGTGATCTCGAGTCCGAATCCGGTCTCGCCCGGCGTTCCGCTCGGCCACCCGAAGCCGCCTCCACCGTAGATCCCGACCTCGCCGTCGACCAGGATCACGTGTCGGATCACGAGGTTGGTGGCATCCCGGCTCACCGGGGTCCGGCCGGCCCGGGGCTCCCAGAGCAGGCGGACGTCGACGACCTGGGCCGTCTCGAACTTCCCGTCCCGGAGGGCATCCAGCGGAACCGTCGACATGATGATCGACACGCCCGCGGGATCGACGGCATACGAGCCGTGGGCGAAGCTGGCGTCGAGTCGAAGGGGGTTGGCGGTCCTCGAGGTCAGTGCGAGGCGTCCCTCGGGACCGGTGGGGGCGCACCCGGCGACCAGCGGAAGCACCGAGGTCGCGATGGCGAGGATGCCGGCGGTCGCCCGCTTCATCGACGGTTCAGGCCTCGCTCGAGGGCAGCGGCTGGGAGCTCGGGATCTCGTTGGAGACCGACGGGGCGATGGGCAGGCCGAGCACCGTCGGGAGATCCCGCTCGACGATCGCACGGAGTTGCGGTCGAGGGATCGACGGCAGCTGGGTTCCCTGGCTGAAGCTGTTCACCGAGTAGATCGTCTCGATGGCCTTCGAGGGGGTCTCGACGGGCCAGCCGCTCGCGAAGAGCACCTTGTCGGTGACGCCCATCGACGAGGCGCCGAGCAGGGCCTGGAAGAGATGCCACGGTCGACGGATCAGGCCGGCGGTGTCCGCGAAGATCCGGGGATGCTTCTGCAGGAGGAGGAGCGTCTCCTCGACCCACGGCGTGCCGATGCCGCCGAGCACGATCGGCAGCTCGGGGATCGACCGGGCGACCTCGTCCCAGTTCAGGGGGCGATCGAACTCGAGGATGGCTCCCGGACACGGGGGCCCGGGGCGGCTGACGAAGATCGGGAGGCCGAGGTGCTGGCAGCGTTCCCACACCCGCATCGCGGTCGAGTTGGTGGGATGGAAGCCCTGGTCGGACGGGCAGACCGTCACGCCCACGAATCCCATGTCGACGGCTCGGTCGATCTCCTCGAGGGCATCGGTGGACATCGGATCGATGCCCGCGACCCCCATCAGTCGGTTCCGGCTCCGGCCGACGACTTCGGCGATCCACTCGTTGGCGATCGTCGAGTCCTGCCGTTCGCAGCGATAGCCGAAGACGAGCGCGGCATCGATCGGGTCGAGGTCGAGCTCGAGCTGGCCGGGATCCGCGGATTCGCGGATCCAGCGCGTGGCCTGCTCCCGCCGGGCGATGTCGGCGGACTCGCGGCCGAGTCGATCCACGGAGGGCCAGATCCGGGTCTGGGCGTCGATGATCATCGTTCGGAACTCACACGTCGGATCACGCCTCGAGCCGCAGCCAAGCGACCTCGGGACGTCTCCGCACATGGTACCCGAGCCGGGCCCGAGTTGGACACGAACCTGCGTTCCCGGCCCCTTCAGCGACCTATACTCGCCCCATGGAGAGATCGCCCGAACCGTCGTCGACCGCCCCTGCCGAGGCCTGGAGCCGGGACGAGCTGGCCCTGGACCCGCATGCCTCGTCCGAGAAGGCGGGAAAGGTGCAGGCGATGTTCGCGGCCATCGCCCGGAGCTACGACCTCAACAACCGACTGCATTCCTTCGGCCGCGACCAGGCGTGGCGGCGAAAGGCCGTCCGGCTGGCGGCTCCGAGCCCCGGGGATCGGGTCCTCGACGTGGCCTGCGGGACCGGCGACCTGTCGGAGGCGTTCGCCGCGAGCGGCGCCGAGGTCGTGGGCGGGGACTTCACGCCCGAGATGCTCGACCTCGCCCGGGTCAAGGCGGAGCGACTGCCCGCGGACCGTCGCCCGACGTACGTCCACGCGGACGCGATGCGGCTCGAGCACCCCGCCGAGGCGTTCGACGTGGTCAGCATCGCGTTCGGCATCCGCAACGTGACCGACCCCGCCGTGGCCGTGCGCGAGTTCGCGAGGGTCCTTCGACCAGGTGGCCGGCTGGTCATCCTCGAGTTCGCCGAGCCCGGGCTCGCTCCCGTCCGTTGGGCGAATCGGCTCTACACCTCGACGATCATGCCGTGGACCGCCTCCCTCGTGGCGAGGGATCGGTCGGGGGCGTATCGCTACCTGCCTCGCTCCATCGAGACCTTCCTCGATCCCGAGGCGCTGGCGGAACTGGTCCGGGAGGCCGGTCTCGAGGTGCTCCAGCAGGCCCGCATGACGATGGGCGTCTGCGTCGCGACGCTGGCCAGGAAGCCCGAGGCGGGGTCCGATGATGCGGGTCGCGCCGATCCTGCGTTGGGGTGAATGCCCCCGAAAGCGGGCGAGAGGCGACGAAGTGAACGAGATTCGATGGTCGGAGGTTCTCTTGTCGCCCCCCGCGACGGAGGATCCGTCGGTCACATTCGATCGTGTCAAGGCGGAGGAATCGCCCGAAACGAGAATCTGTAAGGAGCCATCCATGCGGTACGACAAGGACGTCGAGGAGCTGCTGGAGACCTGTCTGCGCGGAGACCGTGACGCGATTCGCGAGTGCGTCGACGCGTGCCTCGAGAGGACCGACCCCGACGAGTTGCTCGTCGAGATGATCCTCCCCTCGATCGAGCGGATCGAGACCCTCGGCCGTGAGGATCGCCTCACCTCGTCGGCGATGAACGTCGTGCTCCGGTCGATGCGACTCGCCGCCGGAAGACTGATCGAGCGACTCGATGGCGAACGTCGGAACGATGGTCCGACGCTCGACATCCTCCTCTACTCGGGCAGGAACATCGCCGAGGAACTCCAGGGCGAGATCATGGCGGCGGTCCTCGAGACCGACGGCCATCGAGTTCGTTTCGCGGGCGGTGGCGTCCCGGCGGACGAGATCCTCGCCGACGTCGGCCGGCTCGATCCCGACCTTCTCCTCCTCTACGCCTCTGCTGCCGGGGATGCCCCGGCGATCCGTGAAGTGATCGACTCGATTCGAGGCATCGGCGCCCGACCGGACATGCAGATCGCCATCGGTGGCGGCGTCTTCGCCCGCGCGGTGGGACTCGCCGAGGAGATCGGTGCCGACCTGTGGTCCGACGAACCCGGTCTCCTTCGTCGCGTGATCGTCGAAGAGCGGGATCAACGGGCCTTCCCCGAGCAGCGGACCGTCGGCCGGGGTCGACGATCGGCCCGGGCCGCCTGACGAACGACATCGCGATCCACGCCACGAAACTCGCCATGCCCCGGCCCCAGGCCGGGGTTTTTTCGCGTTGCCCGAAGCACTAGACTGGCTCCATGGACCGTTCGGCGGAACGACGGCTGATTCGAAGGGCGAAGCGAGGCGATCGCGAGGCGATCGAGGCCCTCGTCGAGGCGCACCGCGAGCCGGTCGTTCGATTCCTCGTCCGACTGAGTCGCCGCCCCGACGTCGCCGAGGACATCGCCCAGGAATCCTTCGTCCGGGTGCTCCGTCACCTCGATCGCTTCGACGAACGCTTCCGGTTCAGCACCTGGCTCTACACGATCGCCCGCCGGATCTGGATCAACCACCTGCAGAAGTGTCGACCGATCCCGGACACGGACGTCGTCGGCGGACGAGCGTTCGAGCCCGAGGGGAGCCACCCGGTCGAATACCGCGAGGAGTCCGAACGGACCCGGATCCTGGTGGATCGTGCCCTCGACATCCTGCCCGCTCGCCAACGAGAGGTGGTGGAGCTCTTCCATGGACGTGGCCTCCCGGTCCAGGAGGTCGCGGCCCGGATGGGCATGCCGCTGGGAACGGTCAAGAGTCACCTCTTCCGCGCGAGGCGCCGCATGGGCGAGTTCCTCGCCGGAGAGGACGGGTTCCTCGAACTCGCCATCGACCTCGAGCTGCCGCGCGAGGCGATCGAGGCGTTCGTGATGGACGACTGCCTCGGGGGGCCGGCCGCGATGGCGCGACGGTCGATCGTGGAGGCCTCCTCGTGAGCCGATCCGATCCCGATCGCTTCAACTCTGAGGTTCTCTCCCTGCACGACGTCTTCGATCCGAGGCGTCGGTTCCTCGATCGGGAAGCTCGTCGGGCCCTGGTCGCGGTGGGGTTCCTGCTGGTCGGTGGCATCGTCGTGCTGCTCGCCTCGAGCGAGCTGGGCTCCGTCCATCGCCTCGGGCCCCCGGCCGACGAGGCCTCGCCACTGCGTCCGTCCCGGATCCTCGATGCGGTCGATCGAACCCGTGT
>JAYZBK010000227.1:0-11998 GCA_036339295.1 Planctomycetota bacterium | reverse complement strand
GGATGGGGCGGACTCAAATTATCACGGAAACTGTCACGGATCGGTGCACGAAACGGTGCATTTCGGTTCATCACCGTGCGACAAGACAAGGTCGAGTAGGGGAGTTCAACCTAAAGATAAACCCCGCAAGGGTGCGGGGTTATGCGAGTCAGTGCAACGCACTGCTTCAAAGCGGGTGAGGCGATTCGAACGCCCGACATTCACGTTGGCAACGTGACGCTCTACCACTGAGCTACACCCGCATGGATTGTCGCCTCGTCGGAGGTGGGACCTCCTCGAAGGGTCCGTGAGTATACCCCGCCCGCCGGTCGTGGCAAGGGCGTCGCTCGATGCGAGCGGTCGTTCGGTCGGGCTCTGAGGGGCGGGCCGGATAACGCCCGCCCTGCTCGCCCGAAACCTCGATGCGGGGCTCCGGGGAGGGATCGGGCGGATCCCCCGGATACGACCGCGGCGGCACGACTATCATCGCCAACCCCGAGGCCGGGACCGGTCGTGGAACGGTCCCGGCGAGCCTTCGACCCTGATCCACGGGAGAGCGCAGAGATGATCCATCGCGACGCCGTTCGTTCGTTCCTCCTCCGCACCGCCGCGGGCCTCGCGGTCTTCGGTGCCGTCGGTCTCTCCACCGGTCTCTCGGGCGGCATGGCGGCGCCGGACCCGCTGGCCGAGTTCGGCTCGATCGCGGAAGCCCCGTCGGCCGACGCCCTCACCTGGAAGCTCGATCCCGTGCACTGCATGGCGCTCTTCCGGATCCACCACGTCGGCGCCGGCCAGTTCTGGGGCATGTTCGACGGGGTCACCGGGACGATGAGCTGGCCGGAGAACGGCGACGAGGCGCCCGCCTTCGACGTGAGCGTCGACGTCGAGAGCGTCCACACCGGCACCGACAAGCTCGATCGAACGATCATGAGCCCGCAGTTCTTCAACGCCAAGGAGTTCGACACCGTCGCGTTCAAGTCCAGCGGCGGCGAGAAGACCGGCGAGGGGACATGGGACGTGACCGGCGACTTCACCATGCACGGCGTGACCCGCCCGATCACCGCCCGGGTCGAGCTGACCGGCGTCGCCGGCAACCCCGTCCAGAAGAAGGCGGGATTCGAGGCCACCTTCGTCCTCAAGCGATCCGACTTCGACATGAACTGGGGCGTCAAGAACAAGGCCCTGGGGGACGAGGTCCGGATGATCGTGGGACTGGAGGGCGACTGGGTGAAGTGACGATTCCATCGGAGTCGCTTCTTCAAGGAGTCCACTCGTGGTCATGACCGTCCTTCTCGGCCTCGTCCTCCCCGTCCTCGCCGGCGGGGGAATCGTCGCCCTCTGCTGGCTGCTGCCGCCCCTCCGCAAGTGGACCTGGCTCGCGGGGGCGTCCTACGGGCTCGCCCTCGCCGCCGGCGTCTTCGCCTCCTTCGCCTTCGAGAACGGCCTTCCCGCGTTCCCGCCCGACCAGAAGGCGGAGTGGCTCGGGATCGTCGCCGCGGTCGCGGCGGTGTTCGCCCTGCTGATGCCGCTCACCGGCCAGCCGGGACAGCAGCGATCGTGGCCGCTCCTCGAGCTCTCGGCGGTCGTCGTCGGCGGTCTCGTCGCCAAGCTCCCGCTCCTCGCGGCGATGGCCGAGGGGATCCCGCTCGAGGAGGCCGCCCCGATGTTCAGCGACATGACCTGGGCCGACCAGATCGGGATCGGTCTCGGCGTCGCCCTCGGGATGCTGCTGTTCGATCGCGTCGCCGCGAATCGCCCCGGGTTCCTGATGCCGCTCGTCCTGATGATCGTCTTCGGCGGCCTGGCGCCGCTCGCCGACGCCGCCGGCTGGATCACCCTGACCTTCCTCGCCGCGACCGCGGCCGGCGTGTCGTTCGTCGCCGCCCTCGCGGCCCGGTTCGGCGGCTCGCCGACGATCGGGCGAGGCGGGCTCGTCGTGGCGGCGATCCTCCTCGCGATCTTCCCGATCGCCGGGTTCCGACAGACCTACGGCGATTTCCCGTGGTGGTGCTGGGTGCTCGTCGTCGGGAGCCCGTGGACGCTGCTCGTCTTCGAGATCCCGGTCTTCGGCAAGCTGCCTCCCTGGGCGGGCAACACGCTTCGGCTGCTCGCGATCGCCGCGATGGTCGGCTTCGCCGTCCTGACCGCCACCAGCGCGGCCGGTGGTGCCGACGATGGCGGGGCCGGTGGCTTCGGCGACTATTCCTACGAGTGAGATCGACCGAGGCCGCGACCCGGTCCCCATGGAGATCCAGCGATGACGTTCGAATCCCCCCGGAAGCTGCTCGGACTCGCGACCCTCGGGCTGCTCCTCGCGGTGCCGGTGCTGCCGGCCTGCGACTCGACGCCGGGATCGCGCGGGGGCGCCGTCGTCTTCAACGCCGACACCCCCGAGGCGATGCTCGCGTCGCTCAAGGCGGCGGCGGACAGTTCGCTCAACGACTACTACGCGGCCCTGCGCGAGGCGACCGACTGCGAGGCGCTGCCCGAGGTCTGTCGCCTGCTCTCGGCCCGCGAGGATGCGGCGACCGAGATGATGGCGCTCCGGTCCGCGATGGTGAGGCGGTTCGGGGACGCGGGCCAGGTGCGGGCCACCGCGATGCTCCGCGGGGCGTTCCTCGACCAGTTCGAGGAGATCCAGCGGGCGAACGTCTTCTCCGGGACGGGCGACGCCGCGGTGCTGCGGATCGGGACCGCGGTCTACCGCCTGCGGAAGCAGTCGGGCCAGTGGCGGATCGTCCGCTTCCCGGATCCGCCGTACGACCCGAAGACGACCGCGGACGCGATCGAGATCCTCGTCGGCCGCATCGACGCGATCCGCGTCGACCTGCTCGCCGGGAAGGTGCCGACCATCGAGGAGCTGGAACGACGGATCGACCTCGCCTTCGCGCAGTGATCCGATGGTCTTCGACGACATGAAGAACGCGACCCGGCACCGAGGTGCCGGGTCGCGTGTCGTTTCGTTCCGATCCGTCTCGGGACGCGTCGGCGTCTCCGGGGCTACTTGTCCTCCTCGGCGATGCCCATCCCGCTGCGGTCGGGCGAGGCGGGCCGCGGTGCCGGTCGCCATTCACCTTCCCGCTCGAGCGTCTCGAGCAGCACCTCGACGGCCTTCTCGAGCTGCGGGTCGCCCCCGTCGAGCATCAGGGCCGGGTCGTCGATCACCTCGATGTCGGGGTCCACGCCGTGGCCCTCGATGCCCCAGGTGCCGTCGGTCTCGTAGAAGCCGAAGGTCGGGACCGCGGTGTAGCCGCCGTCGATGAGGGTCGGGTTGCCGGAGATGCCCACGAGGCCGCCCCAGGTCCGGGTGCCGATGAGCGGGCCGAGGTCGTGCTCCCGGAAGAGCCACGGGAACATGTCGCCACCCGAGCCGGAGAGGCCGTTGATCAGCATCGCCTTCGGGCCGCTGTGCCCGGTGGGGGGCCACTTCCAGTCGACCGCGTCCCGACGGGCCCAGTGGTTGGTCACGGGTCGGTCGAGCATCTCGATGAAGCGGTCGGGGATCTGGCCGCCGCCGTTCCAGCGCTCGTCGACGACGAGGGCCGGCATCGCCGCCTGCCCCTGGAACTGGCGGACGAGATCGCTCTGTCCGTCGCGGCCGGTGTTCGGGACGTAGATGTAGCCGATGCGGCCGTCGCTCATCTCCTCGACCGCGCGTCGTCGGCCCTCGATCCAGTCGCGGTAGCGGTGCTGGTTCTCGCTCGAGAGGGTCTGGATCGCGACCGTCCGGATCCCGGTGTCGGACTCGTCGTCCAGCACGTCGAGGGTCACGGTCCGGCCCGCGAGCCCGACGAAGGACCGCCAGGGATCCGTGCCGAGGTCGACCGGCATGCCGTTGACCGCGACCACCACGTCGCCCTCGTCGAGCTCGATGCCCGGCTCCTGCACGGGGCTGCGGGCGTCGAGGTCCCAGGCGCCGCCGCCGAGGACCCGGTCGATCCGCCACCCGTCGGGCGTGTCGCCCTCGCCGGGGGCGGCGGCCCAGTCGACCGCGAGCATGCCGACGTTCATCGAGGGCTGCGACTCGCCGTCGCCGCCCCAGTAGTAGGCGTGGCCGACGTTGAGCTCGGCGATCATCTCGCCGATCAGGAAGCTCACGTCCTCGCGGGTGACCGCGTGGTCGACGAGCGGCAGGTACGCCTCGAGCACGCCGTCCCAGTCGACTCCGTGCAGTCCGGGGTCGTAGAACCAGTCGCGCTGGATGCGCCATGCGTCGGTGAGCAGCTGTCGCCACTCGTCGCGCGGGTCGATCGAGACGAGCATCGGCGAGGTCACCACGCGGTCGCCGCCGTCGCCGGGGCCGGCCTTGCGGATGGAACCGCCGCCACCGCCGGGCACCAGCATCTTCTTGCCGTCGGCGGTCATCAGGAAGCTCCCGCCACCACCCGCCGACTTCTCGCTCGGGCTCTTGTCGGTGATGTCGACCATCTTGATGCCGCCGTTGCGTCCGTTGCGGACGTAGAGCAGCTGGTTCTTGTCGTTGACCGCGAGGTTCCGGAAGGCACCGGGCGCGACCGGGATCCGCATGGCCCGCTGCTCGAAGCCCTCGAAGTCGATGTCGAACGACTCGTCGTCCCCGGCGGACTCGTCGCCGTCCTCGGATTCGGCGTCGTCGGATTCGGCGACGACCCGCGTGCCGGTGACCACCGCCCCGGGGCCGCCGTCGTCGGAGGTTCCCGTGCCGGTGACCCGGTCGCCGTCGATCACGAGTTCGAGGGCGGCCGTCGGGCCACCGTCGATGGCCATCTCGAGGAAGAGCGTCATCGTCTCGCGATCGAACGCACCGGTGATCGAGCCGCCGAACATGGCGCTCGACACCGAGCCGGTTACGAGGTCGTCGGGGTTGAGGATGAGTTCGACGGTGAGCGGGAGCTCACCCATGTTGGGCACGTCGACCACGCACTCCCACGTCCCGCTGACCGGGTCGTCGGCGTCCGGGCCGTCTCCGTCGCCCTCGGCGTCCTCGTCGTCGCCGAGCTCCTCGTCCATCATCTCCTCGTCGTCGCCCTCGTCCTCGTCGTCGGACCACGTCTCCTCGTCGCTCTCCTTGAGCCACGGGCTCTTGACGTCGTCCCGCAGGGGGACGGCGACGAGGACGCCGGAGTCGTCGTAGATCCAGGTGTTGTCGAGCGACGAGTAGCTCGGCCGGAAGTTGCGATCGCTCGTGAAGTAGAGCCAGTCGCCCTCGCGGTCGAACGCGGGGGCGTCGTCGTTGAACATGCCGCTGGTCACGGTCGTGGTCTCGCCCGATCGCGTGTCGTGGATGCGGATGCGTCCGACCGGACGGTCCGCGTCCGGCGCACTCCATGCGATCCATCGGCCGTCGTGGCTGAAGCTCGGATTCGGGAAGAGCCCCCAGGGGTTCCGGCCGAGCGAGGTGCGATCACCGCTCTCGACGTCGACCTTGAACGCCTCGCCGGTCTTGTCCGCGTAGACCATGTACGACGAATCGGGACTCCACCAGATGGACATCTTGTAGGGGCCGAGATCGTCGGTGAGTCGTCGAGCCTCGCCGCGACCGTCGCTCGATCGCACGTAGAGCTCGTACTCCCCGGGCTCGTCGCTGAAGTACGCGATCCATCGGCCGTCGGGGCTCCACGAGGGGAGCCGCTCCGCCACGCCGTCGGTCCGGGTGATGTTGCGGGGCGAGCCGTTCGTCGCGGGCAGGGTCCAGATGTCGCCGCGGGCCTCGGCCGCCGCCCGCTTGCCGGTGGGGGACACGGTCCACGCCTGCATGAACTCCGACGCGTCGACCATCCGGGATCGGAGGCTTGCGGTCGCCCCGGGCACCTCGATCGGCACCGGGATCGTCTCGCCGGTCCGGGCGTCGTGGACGTAGATCGAGGGGCCGTTCTGGAAGACGATCCTCGCCTTGCCGGCGCCCTCGGGTCCGATCGCCGGCCACTTCACGTCGTAGTCCGCGAATCGCGTGACCTGGCGACGGTCGCCCGAATCGAGATCCCAGCTCCAGAGGTTCAGGCGATGCTCGTCGCCGGCGTCGGAGAGGTAGTAGAGCGTGTCGCCGTGCCACATCGGGAAGCTGTCGGTCCCTTCCCAGTCGGTCACGCGTCGCGATTCCCCGGTCTCCTGGTTGAGCAGCCAGATGTCGCCCGCCATGCCACCGCGGTATCGCTTCCAGGTGCGGGAGTCCCGCTCGTTCGGCGTGTACGCGACCCAGTCGCCGTCGCGATGGACCGCCGCGTTGGCGCCGTACGGCATCGACATCGCCTCGGGCAGGCCGCCCTCGTTGCCCACGCGGAACACGCGGGCGGCTCGCGGGACGCCACCCATGCCCCGGGCGCTGAAGACGAGATCGCCGTCCGGGGTCCAGTCGCTGAACTGCTCCGCGGTGGGGTGGTGCGTCACGCGGCGGGGGAGCCCACCCTCGACCGGCACGACGTAGATGTCGCGTCCACCCTCGTAGTTGCCGACGAACGCGACCTCGCTCCCGTCGGGGGAGAAGCGGGGCATCGTCTCGAGGCCGTCGGGCGACGCGAGCGGCAGGGCGGTGCCGCCCTCGATCGGGACCCGCCAGAGATCGTTGCCGTGGACGAAGACGATCTCGTCGTTGGAGATGTCGGGGTAGCGGAACATCGAGGCGCCACGGTCCCCGGCCGTGGTCGCGGCCGATGCGGCGAGATTCGCCACGCCGGGGGGAAGCGGATCGGCGGCGATCGCACCAAGGGAGACGGCGCTCCCGAGGACGAGTACGGAGGCCGCGGGGAGGATGGATCCGGCATCGAGCTTGGTTCGGCTGGACATGGGTTTCTCGTTTGGGGCAGGCGGCTGGGCGGTCATGAAACGACGCGGTCCGGGGCCTCGTCGAACGACGAATGCTACCGGACCGCGTCGGGCTGGTTCCAAGGGTTGGCTCAGGATTCGTTGGGGGGCCCGGCGATGATCGGGACGCGAAGCTTCTCGCTCTTGGCGACCCCGCCCGGACGCTCCACGGTGACCGCGAAGAGATAGGGGGTGTCCACGACGAGCTTCGCGGTGATCGGGATGACCGCCTCGCCCTCGCTGTTGACGTCGAACACGCCGCCGTCGACGGGGTGGACGTTGTCCGCGAGCGGGGCGGGGTTGGCCGGATCGGGCTCCCGCTCCTGGTCCCAGATCCAGAGCTGGTACTGCTCGAACCTCGGATCGTTGGGCTCGAGACCCTTGATCAGCATGTAGCCCTCCTGGGAGTCCGGGTCGAACGTGACCATGCCGGTCGCGTCCTCGTCGGGCTCGACGAGACCCGGGGCCCAGTCCCAACGGATCGCGTTGGGGCGGCCGTCGATCCAGGTGGTGAGCTCCGCCTCGGAGGTGGGGACGAGCGGACCGGCGTCGGGGCGGGCGAGCACGAACGCGACGCCGATCGCCGCGGCCGCGGCGACCCAGCCGAGCCAGCCGAGACCGCTCGGCGCGGGGGCGGCGACCGGTTCGGTGATGCGGCCGGCGACCTCGGGGGAGGGCTCGGCCTCGATCGCGGCGTGCACGCCCTGCTGGATACGGGCCATCACGTCGCCGGGAACCGACTCGTCCGCCGCGTCGAGGTCGATGGCCAGGGCGGCCGCCACCTCGTCGATGCAGTCCTCGCGGACCCAGGCATGCTCGCGGAGGAGATCCTCGAGGCGAGCGGCTTCCTCGCCCTCGAGGCCGAACGCTGCACGATCGGCCAGCAGGTCGAAGAGTTCCTCGGGAGGCATCGCCAGCCCGCCGTCGTTGTTGTTCATGTGTTCGTTCATGAGTCGCCTCCAGTCGCACTGACCGGCTGGGGCATCTCGAAGCCGGTGGCATCGAGCAGCTGTCGGAGTCGGATGAGCCCTCGTCGGGCGTGGGTCTTGACGGTGCCGAGCGGCATGCCGGTGGTGGCGGCGATCTGCTCGTGGGACCGTCCGTGATGAATCGCGAGTCGGAGCACCTGCTGCTGCTCGGGCCGGAGCTGTTCGAACGCGGCCGAAGCCACGCCGGCCTGTTCGAGCATCTCCGGCTGGTCCTCGTGCTGGGGCGCGGGGTCCGGAGAGGAGTCCTGCAGGGCCACCGACTGGGGACGTCGCGTTCGGCGACGCGTGCGGTCGATCAATCGTCGTCGGGCGATCATCGCGACGAACGTCGCTTCACCCGCGATGGAAGGATCGAAACGCCCGGCCGTTCGCCAGATCTCCACGAAGATCTCCTGAACGGCATCCTCCGCCTCGGCCGCGTCGGGGCAGGTGCGTCGGGCCAGCGACCAGACGAGTCCGCTGAAGCGGTCCATCATCTCGTCGACGGCACCGGGCTCCTGGCGGGCGACGCGCTCGAGGATGGTCGGAGGCTGGGCTGCGACATCCGTTGATTGATCGGTCACGTTGGATTCCACTTCGACAATGGGCTCCGCCGCGCAGTCCCGCGACGGCTTCGGGCGTCGAAGTGTATCGCTGATTCGTTGGACGCCGGGCGCACGAGGCGCCCGACGTCCAGAGTTCTCGATGGCGAAACCGGTCAAACCGACCACCTTTCGCGAACGTGACGTTCAGTCGGGGAGGATCACCGAGTCGATGACGTGGATGACGCCGTTCGAAGCTTCGATGTCGGTCTTCACGACCGTGGCTCCGTCGATACGCACGACGGCGCCCTTCTTGCCTTCGCCCTTCTTCACCTCGATCGGCGCGGCGACGCCCGCGGCGGTCGGGGCGGACTTCAGCTTCACGACCTGGTCCGCGTACACCCGGCCCGGCACCACGTGGTACATCAGGATGTTGCGCAGGGTGTCCTTGTTCTCCGGCTTCAGGAGCGTCTCGAGCGTGCCGGCGGGCAGCTTCGCGAACGCTTCGTCGGTCGGGGCGAGGATGGTGAAGGGGCCCTTGCCCTTGAGGACGTCGACCAGGCCGGCGGCCTCGATGGCGGCGGCGAGGGTGTAGAACGAGTCGGCGCCCTTGGCGATCTCGAGAACGTTCTTCGGCTCGGGAAGGATCACCGCGTCGATGACGTGGACGACGCCGTTGGTGGCCTCGACGTCGGTCGCGATGATCGTCGCGCCGTCGATCATGGGCTTGCCCTTCTTCATCGCGATGTCGGCACGCTGGCCGTTCACGGTGGCGAGGGTCTTCTGCTTGAGGACGTCACCGCTCTCGAGCCGGCCCGGAACGACGTGGTACGCCAGGATCGCCACGAGGGCATCCTTGTTCTCGGGGCGGAGCAGCGACTCGACGGTGCCGTCGGGCAGCTTGGCGAACGCCTCGTCGGTGGGGGCGAAGACGGTGAGGGGGCCTTCACCGCGGAGCGTGTCGACGAGACCCGCGGCCTTCGCGGCGGCGAGCAGCGTGCCGAAGTCGCCGGCGGAGCTCGCCACGTCGACGATGTCGCCGGGCTTGTCGGAGACCGCACCGGCGAGGGTCTCGCTCATGGTGCAGGTCGAGGAGCAGGAGGGCGGCGCGATCAGCGCGACGCTGGTGGAGATGATGGATGCGAGAAGCATGGTTGGTTCCGTTGCGGTTGACTCGGAGGAAAGCTGTCACTTCAGGTCGATCGCTTCGAGGCCTCGTTGCGTCAACGGGTCGGAGTTCGGGTCTGCTTCGAGACTGGATTCGTGGAGGTCTCGCCGCTGGAGGCGCGGTTGCGTCGCGTGCGCGTCGGTCCTTCACGATGCGGGCGGCGTTCGAGGTTTCGCGCGACGGCGGGACGCGCGAACGGTTTGAACGAATTGAATCGTCCAATCGGCCAAGCGGCTTCCACATGGCCGGTCAGCGACCTTCGTGTCTCCAATACGGGGCATCCGATCCGGTCCCTCGTCGAGGCCGCTCGTCGTCGATCGATGGTTCCGGATCCCACCCAACTTTTTTTCGGAGCAGGAAAGGTCGAGCAAACAACGACTTGCGACTCTCGAATCCAAGGGTGCCCTCTCCAGCGTTCGCGGGGGGTCCCCGGTGGGTACGGTGACGCCGGAGGGCATCCTCGCGTGGGACTTCGCACCAAGATCCTCGTCACGATCGTCGGTCCGCTCGCCATCCTGCTGGCCGTCTTCGTCGTCAACGACCTCCGATCGAGCCGGACCGAGGCGCTCGACGCCGCCTCCTCGGCGCTCGAGGATCGGGTCCGCATCGCCGCCACCCAGCTCGAGGGGCTGCTGCTTCGGATGTCGCAGGTGTCCGAGACCACGTCGATCGCCGTTCGCGACCAGGACGAGTGGCCCGACGAGGATCTCCAGCAACTGTCCCGCAGCCTCGTCGCGACCGATCCCGACATCTTCGGGGTCGCGATCGGCTGGATCGAGGACGGCATGCCGTATCTCGTGGTCCACCGGGATGGAGACGTCCTGGTCGAGTTCGAGGCGGACATCGACGAGGTCTCGGGATTGCCTCCGCTCCTCGAGCGGCTCCTGACCGAAGGTGATGCGTTCTGGGCCTCGCCCCACGATGCCGTGACCCTGTCCGGCTTCGATGCCGCGGCCCATCTCGTACCCATCGGGGACCGGGAGGATCCTGCCGGCGGGGTGGCGGTGATCATCGATCCCGCGTCCTTCCATCGACTGGCCGCCCGGATCGGGCTCGACGAGTCCCCGTGGCTGATCATGGCGGACGACGGCACGGTGGTCGCGTCGAGCGAGGAGACGGCGATCCGGATGACCGGGGAATCGTCGATCCGGGGATTGAACCTCTTCCGGATCCTCGAGGAGCAGGGCGTCTCCGATTCGGAGCTCCAGCTGCTCCGGAACAACCTCCACGACCGCGACGTCTTCGTGCAGATCTCCGACCAGGCCGGCTCGGGACGCGCGCCCCAGGTGGCGGCGATGGCCCGGCTGGGGGGAACGCCGTGGTTCCTCGTGACCGGCGAGCCGATCGAGCAGATCGTCGGCCCGGTCGTGCAGCTCGTGGCCGAACGGGCCGTCGCGGACGCGTTCCTGATCGTGGCCGCGGTCGTCATCGTGCAGCTGGGCGCGTGGTTCACCGTCATCCGTCCGATCCGTCGGATCGTCGGCGTGGTGGACGAGGCCGCCGCCGGTCGTCGCGGCGTGCGGGCGGACCTTCCCGGCCGGGACGAGATCGCCACGCTCGGTCGAACGATCGACGACGCCCTCCCGCGGCTCGACGAGCTCGCCGCGACGAGGGCCGCGATGGCGAACGCCCGACTGGTCCAGGAGTCGCTGATCCCGCAGGCCCCGTGCGAAGGCCGCGGCATCACGGTCGCCGGCAGGATCGAGGCGTGCGACGAGACCGGCGGCGACTACTTCGAGCACGCGAGCGTCGACGACGACCGGACGTACTTCACGCTCGGGGACGCGACCGGTCACGGCATGCCGGCGGCGATCCTCCTCGCCACCGCGCGGGCGTACCTCCGGAGCGCCGTCCGCCGCGGCGAGCCGATGAGGGCCGCCGTCGCCGAGGCGAACGACCGGCTCGTCGAGGATTCGCCTCCCGGGCTCTTCATGGTGGTGGTGCATGCCTGCTTCGATCCGGACCGGCGCTCGTTGGAGATCGTCTCCGCCGGCCAGCCCGCGTTCGTGCTTCGACGAGGAGGGCAGGGGTTCGAGACGATCGAGGCCACCGGCATCCCGCTCGGGATCGCGTCGACCACCTACGAATCCCACGTGCTCGAGGAAATGTCGCCCGGCGACGTCGTCCTCATGGCGAGCGACGGGGCCTGGGAGGTGCGTGACGAACAGGGCGACATGCTCGGGATCGACGCCCTGCTGGAGCGGGCGAAGCAGGTCGCCGACCGGTCCCCGGTGGACCAGGTGGCCGCCCTCTTCGACTTCGTCCACGCCTTCGCCGGGGAACGACCCCTCGAGGACGACTGCACGATCCTGGTCGCCCGCATCGAGGACCGATAGCCCAGATCTGCTGGGACCCGCGGCACCTCGTCGATAGACTCGTACGATTCGACCCGCTCGAGGGTCTCCGGAGCCGCGATGCACGCCGACACGATGCGACGGATCGACCGCTGGTTGGGAGTCCCCACCTGCGCCGTCCTCACGGCCTGTCGACGCCTCGTCGCCCCCTTCGGGGGACGGCGGGCCGACGAGGAGCCGGGTGGCATCCTGTTCATCAAGCTGGCC